>DCTF01000001.1:1301-13914 GCA_002329225.1 Ruminococcaceae bacterium UBA1447 | reverse complement strand
GGGTAAAAGTAGTCATACAAATCGGTTGTAGTTTCTTCCTGAACATTCGGGGCTTTAGTGCCCCTGTCTTCTACAAGTTTAACACGAACCTTAAACTCCGTTATTTTATAGTCCCGGGCTATACGGCAGAGAGTCAATTCCAAGCTGTCTCCAACCTTGCCCTTGTCAATCAGTTCTAAAAGGACATCGGCTGTTTTTAAATCCTTCCCGTTGACCGCTATTATCAAATCTCCTTTTTTTGCATTCGTGTTTACAAGGTCGCTGTCCGGGCTGATTTCATTAATATACAACGAGCCGGCGGGGAGCCCCTTGATACTGACAATCATAGAGTAGGTGGAGTTTTCGTTTGCCGCCATGTATGTGATGCCGAGTTTAGGTCTGTTGGGGACATAACCGTGTTTAATTATGGCATCGACTATGGTTTTTGCGGAATTCATCGGAATTGCAAAGCCCATTCCCTCATAGTTGTTGTGAATAATCTTTAAAGAGTTGATGCCTATAACCTGGCCGTAAACATTGACAAGAGCGCCTCCGGAGTTGCCGGGATTTATTGCCGCGTCATGCTGAATAAGCTCCATAGTATAGCCGATTTCGCTGTTTACGGGCCGATCTATGGCCGAGACCATACCGGCGGTGAATGAACCGTAAAATTCAGCACCTCCGGGGTTACCAACGGCAAAAACCTGTTCACCCACTTTAAGAGTTTCGGAGTTGCCGAACTCCGCTACCTTCAAACCGGTTTTCTTGATTTTCACAACGCCGATATCCGTGCGTATATCATAGCCTATAAGCTCCGCCTTGTGTTGCGTTGTGTCATCAAGCTGGACATATATTTCAGCATTTTTGTCGCTGATAACATGAGCGCAGGTCAGAATATAAGTGTATTGATTAGCTTCATCTACACCCATAATAATACCGGAACCTTCTCCGGCCTTCCCTTGGCTTTGGCCAAAATTACTTTGTTTGGAGTAAACAAGTATACCGATAACTGAAGGCTTGACCTTTTCAGCTACCTGTACGGGAGTAAGTACATCGGAAGAAGAAACCTGTTGATGCGCGGTGGGGGTTTCATTAATCTGCACCGAGGGACCGTCACCTACGGTTGTCGATTCGGAGTATACATTCCCCGAATGATTCCTGCCCGTTCTCTGGCCAATGGCAAAAGCGGAACCTATGAGACAAAAAACAAGCACAACAGCGAGTATAGAATAAAAAATCTTTCGTCCTCCGCTTGCTCCTTTGTTGTGCATGGACACAGGGGCAGGCGGTTTTTGACCGTAACTTGCCGTTCTGGGATAACCGGGTGGCGGGGATGGGGGACGGTTTTGTCCGGCGTTATAGAATGGCGGGGGAGGGGGCGGGTTATAGGTTTGAGATCTGTGATAATATTCCTGCGCAGGCGGAACGGTGGTAGAATACTCCCGGGTAGGGGGCGGTTGACTTGCCCTATGCGAATCTTCGCCGTTGTCCTGAAGGATTTCTACCGTTGTGCCGCCTTGCTCATCAACACCTTCATCCGATTCCTCTGGGTTTAAGTTTTCGGTTTGAGCGTTAAATTCAAACTCGTCTTTTTTCTCGTCATCAATCATGTTAAGTGCCTCCGTTGAGTTAATTCTGCTAAATACTTGCTACTTTATTATAAAGCGTAATTGCATTAAAAATGTAGCATCTCTGTAAAATTAAAATGAACATTTAGTTAATACGGTTCATTGCAGCGGCAGAGTAAAGGCAAATTCGGTCAGTCCGTTTTCAACACTCTTAACCCCTATTGTGCCTCCGTGCATATCAAGTATGGACTTGACAATACATAAACCGAGACCGGAACCCTGTGTACCGAAACTTCTGGCCTTATCGACTTTATAAAAACGTTCAAATATTCTGCCTATGTCTTCGGATGAGATGCCGGGGCCGGTATTGCCGATTTTTACAACCGCTCTGGTTTTGTCGGAATATACGGTTACAACTATTGTTCCGAAATCCGGCGTAAACTTAACGGCATTATCCAGAAGATTATAAACCACCTGATTTATCATATCTTCATCAGCCGTCACAAAAAGGCTTTGCAGGTTTTCAAGTCCCTGAAGCTGTATGCCCCTTTTTTCAATTACCTGTTCAAAGGACAGCAGAGTTTTGAAAATCATTTCCGCAATATCAAAACGTGAAGGATTGATTGTAAGTTCTCCCGCTTCAATTTTACTCATGTTCAACATGCTTGTAACCAGGCGCGAAAGACGCTTGATTTCTTCCGAAACCGTTTGAAGGTATTTTTTCCGTTTATCATCTTTTATCGTTCCGTCCAGAATTCCGTCAATAAATCCGCCTATTGTGGTCATAGGGGTTTTAAGCTCGTGGGAAACATTGGCTACAAAATTTCTCCGTGAAGATTCAAGTATCGCAAGATCCTTTGCCATATTGTTAAACCCTTCGGCAAGTTGCGCAAGTTCATCATTTCCCTTAACGGTTATGCGGTAACTGAAGTCTCCGGCGGCATAAAGTTTTGTAGCCTTGNNTCTTAGAGGGGCGGTTATTCGGTATACCATATAGTAAACGGTCAAAAAAGCGATAATCAATGCCACTATCGACGCAAAACCGAACATACGCAGGATAGAAAGCAGATAAACGCCGAGGGAGCCGGCAATAGGTTGAGCGGCGAACACTATGACTATAACGGAAGATTCCACCGCAATGGGTTTAGCAACCACAAGGTACGGAGTATCGTAGATTCCGTTGAGGGCGGTAAGCTCCTGAAAACCGTCGTTTTCGACGGCTTTTTTTAAATAAGAATCCGCAATTGTATAGCCTGCGTGAACAGGACAAAGGCCGGGCATTATTACCATATTTTCCCGCAGGAGTTCTTGACAGTATATGACCTTGCCCTCTGTATCGACAATAAAAATATCCGCATCCACTGAGTCGGATAATAAGGCCAGAGTGTTNNAGTGTTGCAAATTAGAAGAACGGAACCGCTCTCATTTTGGCGCATATAGCCGGAACTGACGAGTTCGGAAGTCGTGGCCGCCACACTCTGAACATTTTGCCGGAGCAACTCCTCCCTTTCCCGGAGCCAGGAGCGGGACACAAAAAACAACAGTGCGCTTCCGAGAATAACAAAACTCAGAAGAATCACCATGGACATAAGGAGAAAATATTTTCTAAAAAGATTGTTGTTTTTGCCCCGTCTCATTCCGGACTAATCCTTTGTTTCAAATTTATAGCCTACACTCCAAACAGTCTTGAGTTCCCACTTGTCGGATACGCCTTCAAGCTTTTCTCTCAGACGTTTTATATGTACGTCCACNNGTCGCCGAAATAATCAAAGCCCCAGACCTCATCCAGAAGTTGATTTCTCGTATAAACTCTGTTGGGGTTGCTGGCCAAGTGAAAAAGCAGTTCCATCTCTTTAGGCGGTGCATCAATTTTTTTGCCGTCGACCCTGAGTTCGTAATTAGTCAGATTAACGGACAGCTTGTCAAAGTTAATTTCTTTGACAATTTCCTCCGATGAAGCGGAGGTGCGTCTAAGTACGGCTTTAATTCTGGCAACAACTTCCTTTGTGTCAAAGGGTTTAACAATATAGTCATCGGCACCCAGTTCCAGGCCCAAAACTTTATCAAAGGTCTCACCTTTAGCGGTGAGCATGATAATGGGTTTGTTGGAAATCTTCCGTATTTCCCGACAGACCTGCCAACCGTCCAATACGGGAAGCATAATGTCCAGCAGCACAATGTCCGGGTTATTGTTTTTAAAGACCTCCAGGGCTGTCTGCCCGTCGTGGGCAACAAACACTCTGAATTGCTCTTTTTCCAGATAAAGCCGAAGCAATTCGCAGATATTCAGATCGTCATCTACTACCAGAACCTTTTCATTGGCCATGATTTGTCAGCTCCTCGGTTTTTGTTTCTTATCAGGTTATTTTAAAGTTATTATATATTCAGTTTTTTTCCCTTTTGTGAACTTTTGGAAAATTTTATATTACTNNGATTACTTACCTAAGAAAGTCTTCGGCAAAATGCTCAAAATTTATCAACGGAGAACTTAAAGCTTGTACGTGAAACGAAGGGTTGTCCGGCCTTGAAAATACATTGGGGGAAGGCAGGCTGATTGGGAGAATCCGGATAATACTGTGTCTCCAAGCAGAAACCCGAATGCTTACCCATAACCGTGCCGGCCTTGCCCGGCACATCACCTAAGAAATTGCCGGTATAAAGCTGAACACCGGGCAGATCGGTAAAAACTTCCATAACTCTTCCGCTTTCAGGCTCCCGAACGGTAGCCGCAGGCGTTTCTGAGCCGGAACTGTTCAGGCAGAAGTTATGGTCAAAGCCCCTGCATTTTTGAAGTTGCTCGAGGGGATTTTTTATATCTCTGCCTATGGGCTTCGGTTCTCTGAAGTCAAAGGGCGTTCCCTCAACCGGCATCAGTTCTNNATATCAAACTCATCCGTGGGAGTGAATTTATCGGCATTGATTTGCAGAATATGCTCCAGCACATCCCCCTTGCCTACACCTTTCAAATTAAAATAAGTATGATTTGTCAGGTTAAGTACGGTGCTTTTATCGGAAACGGCGTAATAATCGATTATCAGTTCATTACCGTGAGTGAGCGTGTATTTGACTTTTGACAATACCTTGCCGGGAAAGCCGTGGGCACCGTCGGGGCTTGCGTATGCAAGTTCCACAAAGTTTTCTCCGGAACTTTCAACCTCCCATAAGGCGTGTGAAAGCTCCCCTGCTGAATGTAAACAGGTGGTATTTTGTTCGTTTTTTGTCAGGGAAAATGTTTCACCGTCCAGATCAAACCGGCCCATTGCTATACGGTTGGCATAACGCCCTACGGTTTGTCCCTGATAATCGGAGCGTTCCAAATGGCCTTGAAGGTCGTCAAAACCTATTGTTACATCGTCAAAGTTTCCGTTTTTATCGGGTATATAAAGGCTTTGCAGGGTGGCGCCGTAAGTAAGGACTTCCGCTTTTGCGCCGGCATCGTTAATTATAGTGTAAAGCTCAACTGCTTTACCGCTGTCTAATGTTCCGAAAATTCTTTTTTTGTCACTCATTTTTTTCGGCTCCTTCAATTATTTCAAAAATTCCGTCTAAACTGTCAAGAACAAAGTCGGCTCCCGCCGATTTTAATTCCCCTTCGCTAAAAGAGGTTGTCAGTGCCAGACAAAACATACCCGCAGCCTTTGCCGCCTGCACTCCGGAAAGCGCATCTTCCACCACAAGGGTTGCGGCGGGGTCAAAATCGGCTTTTTCTGCCGCCGTCAGGAATATTTGAGGATGCGGCTTATTGTACTTAATGTCGCTGCCCGTGACTATTGCGGAAAAAGATGAGGGCTCTACCCCTATGCAACTCAGGTTACAGGCAACCTTTTCACAGTCCGCAGCGGAGGCGAGGGCAAACTGAATGCCCCTTGAGGCTAAGCCTTCCGCTACGGGTTTTGCCCAAGGGTAAACTGAAACCCGCTCAGCGGCGGTTTTAATGTAGAATTCGTAAGTCTTTTTCTTCATTTCGGGTTCAAAGGTTTTTCCGTACTTTTCGGCAACTCCGCCAATGAACTTATTTTCTCCCATGCCGGTAAAAGGTTTAAAGTCATCAAAACTTGCCTCTATTCCCCATAGGGTTAGGGCTTCCATAGCGGCAAGGGTAATAGCTTCTTCAGAGTCCACCAGAACCCCGTCCATGTCAAAGATGACCGATTGTATAATCAAAAAAGTTCCTCCTATAACAAACACTTGCAAACTCTGCAAGTGTTTGAAGGGTAATTTATTTATCTTGTTGTTTACTTCAGATTCTTGCTACGCCGGAATCTCTTGCCGCCTGTGCCACCGCTTCAGCCACGGCGGGGCGGACTCTCATATCAAAAGCTTTGGGCAGAATGTAGTCGGCGCTCAACTCTTCATCGCTTACCAAAGAGGCAATAGCATGTGCTGCGGCGATTTTCATCTCCTCATTGATATCGGAAGCGCGAACATCAAGTGCTCCTCTGAACACTCCGGGGAAAGCCAGAACATTGTTAATCTGGTTGGGATAGTCACTGCGTCCGGTGCCCACTACTTTGGCGCCGGCTTCAAGAGCCAGGTCGGGCATGATTTCCGGTACGGGGTTTGACATAGCCATAACAATGGCGTCTTTGTTCATAGAGGCTATCATCTCTTCCGTAACAATACCGGGGGAGGAAACTCCGATAAAGATATCCGCTCCTTTCATGGCATCCGCCAAGGAGCCCCTGACACGGTTTTTGTTTGTAAAATCAGCTATTTCCTGTTTGGCGGGGGTTAAGTCATCCCCGTCGGCAATTATGCCCCTGCGGTCGCACACGATAATGTCGCCCACTCCCAAGGAGTCGAAAAGCTTTGCAATTGCAACGCCTGCCGCACCTGCTCCGCTGAAGGCGACTTTGCAATCCTTAAGCTCCTTATTCACGATTTTCAGAGCGTTAATTACCGCACCCAGGCAAACAATAGCGGTTCCGTGTTGATCGTCATGGAAGATGGGGATATCGCAGACTTCCTTAAGTTTGCGTTCAATTTCAAAGCAACGGGGAGCGGCAATATCTTCCAGGTTTATCCCACCGAAACTGCCTGCAAGTAAGGATATTGTCCTGACAATTTCATCGGTGTCCTTTGAGCGGATGCAGAGGGGAAAGGCATCTACTCCGGCGAATGTTTTAAACAGAACGCACTTGCCTTCCATTACGGGCATACCCGCTTCGGGGCCGATATCGCCCAGACCTAAAACCGCAGTGCCGTCGGTTACAACCGCCACCAGATTCCAGCGTCGGGTTAATTCATAGCTCTTATTGACATCTTTTTGAATTTCCAGGCAGGGCTGAGCCACGCCGGGGGTATAGGCCAGGGACAGTTCTTCCTTATTGCTTACTGTAGCCCTTGCGTTAATTTCCAGCTTACCCTTCCACTGGTAATGAAGTTTTAATGACTCTTTGGCGTAATCCATGTTTAGCCTTCCTTTTCGTATTAATAATAAAATATAAACAGTTATTCCCAGGGGAACTTATATTGATTAAGACCCAAGGAATTCCGTACTTCAACAAATTCCTGTTGAACGGCTTCGTTAATGGGTACTCCGCTGTCTTTTCTTTGCAGCCATACCAGGTGCTCTTTTTCACCGGCGGTGAAGATATGGTCTTCGCCGGGAGCTTTTTCAGAGGCGCGCAACGCTCTCATTATATCGCCCGCCGTCTTTTTAAAGGCTTCAAGGCCCATAAAGGCTTCGGTATCAATAGCTATGAAGAAGTGTCCCAAATGATAGGGGACATCCTTACCGTCTTTTTTACCCGTGAGCATTTTCAAAAAGTTGCCCTGCTGCAATGCGGCGGAAAGAACTTCCACGACCGTGGCATAGCCGTAACCTTTGTAGCCTGCAAGATCTTCGCCAATACCTCCCAGAGGTGCCAAGGCGGCATTTGCGGTGGTTAAGTCTACCAGAATTTGGGGCGAGTCGGTTAAAGCCTTACCGTTGCGGCCTATGACCATGCCGGCGGGAGTGTCTTGACCTACACGGGCGTAATACTCAATTTTACCTCTCTGGGTTATTGAGGTGGCACAGTCAAGGTTAAAATCAAAATCTTCATCGGTTGGGAAGCCTATCGTCAGAGGGTTGGTGCCCAACATATTTTCCACACCGAAAGTGGGGGCTATGGAAGGTCTTGCGTTGGTGCCAGTCATGCCTATCATACCGGCTTTACTGGCCATTGAGGTGTAGTATCCGGCTATACCGTAGTGGCAGGAATTGCGTACTGCTACCATGCCCATTCCGTATTTTTTAGCTTTTTCAATAGCCATGGACATCGACTTATAGCCGATGACCTGTCCCATGCCGTCATGTCCGTCAACAACTGCGGTGGTAGGGGTTTCGCGAACAATTTCAAAATTGGTTACCGGGTTTTGTATGCCGATATTGATTCTGTCGATATAGATGGGTTTAAAGCGGTTAACGCCGTGGGACTCAATTCCTCTTTTGTCGGACTCGAGTAATACGTCCGCACAAATTTTTGCGTCCTCACGGGGTACACCGACTTCGACGAATGCATCTTCCACAAATGAGTAAAGGGTTTTCCAGTCAACAACAACTTTTGCCATTTTTATTCCTCCGATTTTTTGTATTATTTAAAAGTGTAAAATTTCATACACGTTTAATTCGGGGTTTCCCAGTTCATTGAACGCTCAACGGCACGTTTCCAACCGGAATAGAGTTTATCGGCTTTTTCTCTTTCCATTGCCGGGGAGAAAATACGGTCGGTCTGTCTGTTTTTGCTGAGTTCTTCTCTATCCTTCCAGAAACCTACTGCAAGCCCCGCCATATAGGCCGCACCCAAGGCGGTGGTCTCTACGGTTTTCGGGCGGGAGATATTAATGTTCAGCAGATTCGCCTGAATTTGCATCATTATATTGCTCACGCTGGCGCCGCCGTCTACCCTGAGCTCACAGAATTTGATTCCGGAATCCGCAACCATGGCATTTACAAGGTCGGTGACCTGAAAAGCAATACTCTCAAGTACAGCTCGTGCTATATGGGCACGGTTAACTCCTCTTGTAAGTCCCACAATGCAGCCCCGGGCATACATGTCCCAGTAAGGGGCGCCAAGGCCTGTGAATGCGGGAACCAGATAGCAGCCGTTTGCATCAGGTACGCTTTCGGCCAGTTCATCGCAACGGGGAGCGGTGTCAATCAAATGCAGCTCGTCCCGTAGCCATTTAATTACAGAACCGGCGTTGAAGGCGCTGCCCTCTATGCAGTACTCAACCTCATCGCCTATACCCCAGGCAACGCCGGTGAGCAGTTTGTTTTTGGATTTTACTCTTTCTTTTCCGGTGTTTAACAGTAAGAAACAGCCCGTGCCGTAGGTGTTCTTAGCCTGCCCGGGGCTGAAACAGCCCTGACCGAAAAGGGCGGCGGATTGATCCCCCACGGCGCCGGAGATGGGCACGCCCTCCAACGATTCCAAACCTATAATGCCCTTTGCAACTTCGCCGTAAACCATGGAAGAAGGCACGGGTTTTGGTAGGATGGAAAGGGGAATATCAAGTTTTTCACAGAGGTATTCGTCCCAACAAAGCTCGTCCACATTAAACAGCATTGTACGTGAGGCGTTGGAATAGTCGGTCACATGAGCCTTGCCGCCGGTTAAATTCCATATAAGCCAGGTTTCCACCGTGCCGAACAGAATGTCCCCGTTTTCCGCTTTTCTTCTTAACCCCGGTACATTGTCAAGTACCCACTTAATCTTTGTGCCGGAAAAATAAGCGTCAATGAGCAAGCCGGTTTTTTCGGTGACATATTTTTCTAATCCCTGTTTTTTCAGTTCTTCACAGAGGGGAGCGGTGCGTCTGCATTGCCAAACGATGGCATTGTAAACGGGCTTGCCCGTATTTTTGTCCCACAATATGGTGGTTTCCCTCTGATTGGTTATTCCTATTGCAGCCACTTCATCGCTTTTGATTTTTCCGCTTGCCAAAGCGCCCGTAACGGAATGAAGTTGACTGTATAAAATAGCCATAGGATCATGTTCAACCCAACCCGCTGCCGGATATATCTGCTCAAATTCATTTTGAGACTTGGCAACTATTTTTCCCTGCCTGTTAAAAACAATCGTCCGGGAACTGGTGGTACCCTGGTCCAATGCCAAAACATATTTTCTCTGCGGCATAACAGCACCCCACATTCATTTTATTATCCTCAAAATATTACACTCAGAGGGCCTAAAAGTCAACCTGCAAAAGAGCCGAATTAGATTGCCGATGTAGTTAAAGGACATATTTTTTAAAGCTGCGATTAGATTATTGTTTAAAAAGTTAAAAAGAGCGGAAGTGAAGCTATAATGCGAAAGTAAAAAAACAAAAAAACGTTTTTTATGATATAATATGCGGCGGTTCGTTTAAGAGGTTGAATATCCTGCTCCGGATTTTCCGGCGATTTTTAAACTTTGTGTCGAAAGCAGCAAAACAAAGGGGGAGTTTTTCTTGAACAACGGTTTATCGGTAGTGACGGGAGCTTCGGGTCATGTGGGTTATGCCCTTGTGCGTGAATTAGAGGATCGGGGAGCAAATTACAGGATTCTTATTCGCAGTGACAGCAAGATTTTTGACGGACTCAACTGTGAAAAGGCTTACGGGGACGTTACCGATCCCGCTTCACTGGAAAAGGCCTTTGAGGGAGCCGATGTCGTTTATCACCTTGCAGGATTGATAGATGTGGGTAATGGAAGGCAGGAGGCGCTCAGAAAGGTAAATGTTGAAGGAAAAAAAATGTGGTGGCGGCATGTAAAAAGTGCGGAGTTAGCCGCTTGGTTTTTGTTTCATCCGTGGATGCCATGAAACCGCTAAGTTGCAATAGTTTGATAACCGAGCCTTTTAAATACGATCCTGATTCAGTGGAAAGTGCTTACGGTAAAACAAAGGCTGAAGCCTCGCAATTTGTGCTGGACAGCGCTGAAGAGAACTTTAAAACAACAATTATTCTTCCTTCCGCCTGCATAGGGCCTTATGACTTTAAAATATCTACAGCAGGTCAGATGGTCAGAATGATAATGCGGGGCCTGATGCCTGTTTCCTTAAACTTCGGCGGTTACAACTTTGTGGATGTGCGGGATGTGGCAAAGGGTATCGTAGCAGCCGCTGAGCGGGGAAAATCCGGGGAAAGCTACCTCATAACAGGGGAAGTTATTTCGGCGGATCAAATTATTAACCTTGTTGCTCGGCTCAGCGGTAGGAAAGCGCCGCTGATAAAAATGCCATATTCTCTTACAATGGTACTTGCGCCGCTTGCGGAGTTATATTATAAAATAAGCGGAGCTAATCCGGTTTTTACCCGCACCTCGGTCAGAATACTTACTCACAACTGCAATTTCAGTAATAAAAAGGCAAAAGAAGAACTGGGTTATTCACCCATGAGCGTGGAAGAATCGTTTAAGGATATGATAGACTGGATTAGCAAAACAGAAGGTATTGCAATTAAAAAAACCAAAAAGGCGGGCAAATGATTTCTCGGCGAGCGGGGAAGAGAATATGGAAAAAGAAAAAACAAGTTTAAAACAAAAAGGCAGCCGTTTTATTGAAAAACACGGTGAAATATGGAAAATAATAAAATGGGTACTTCTCTCGGGAATCGGAGTTTCCGGACTTGAGCTTGTGGTTCATATGTTTTTACTCAATTATGTTTTTTCCTCCCTGCACAATGTAGCCGTAACAACCCCCTGGCTTTTATATATAAAAGTTACGGACTTAGCCTATCTTTATGCTTTCTTAATTTCCGCCACATTGGGTTATTCTCTAGCCTTTATTGTTAACAGAAAAGTTACTTTCCATGCCGATGCCAACCCCGCTCTGAGCGCTTTTTTGGCTCTGTTACTGGTGGTTTTTAACATCTTTGCAACCGCTTGGTTGGGTTCTGCCGTTTCTTCTTTGGTATCTGTATACAATTGGGGTTGGTTCGGGGATGTTTTGGTAAAGGTAGCGGTCATGGCGGTTCCCTCCCTTTGGGTGTACCCTGTTAATCGTTTTATTATCCACCGAAAAAAGAAAGAAAACACTGCAGCCGAACAATAAAAAACAATAATAAAAAACTCACCCGATGCCCAAGAGCACCGGGTGTAATTTTTTATATTTTGTTAAGATTATTCCTGCGATTCCGCTTCTTCTTCAGTTTCAGCTTCAGGTTTTCTTGCCGCTTCTTCGGCGGTCATTATTCCCGCCTCAACCAGTGCGTTTTTAACGGCGATTGCAGCTTCTTCCTCAGTAACATGAAGCTGTAAAGCAAGCACATCGATACCGGCTTCTTTTGCGGCAAAATAGTGTTCCGAAGGAATGCCGCCGATGTAGGTCTGTTTGTATTTTACAGGTATACCGCCGGTTTTGGCTATCACTATGTTAATTGCAATAACACCCAAAAACGCCGCCATAAGCACGAATATGCCGAATTGAAGTTTCCCCGAGTAACTAGAAACAAAAATATCGGTGAAAGAAGTATTAAACTGCGTAAACAAATATGTGGCAACTCCGGTAAAAACGAGCCCCAACGAACCCAGAGTAATATTCCTCACTATGCCTTTAGGGGAACAGGAGAGAAAGAGCAGCAGGATTCCGAAAAAGGAAACAACAGCCGTCAAAAGCATCAGAACCAGAGCAACGCCGAACATGGCAAAGGGGGTGCCCACAATGGGAGAACCGATAAGTTCGAGCAGGCCGCCGAAGTCAAGTTCAGCCACCTTCATGCCGAGCTTAAGCATATTAACCGTGACATCGTGCTTGAAATAGGGGCCGCTAATTGCCATTTTAGCCCAAGGCAAAAACAGGCAGGCCAGGGGTAAAACGGTAAAGACAATGCGGGCTATGGCCAACTTGGAGCCTACAAAAGAGGCCTTGGCACGGTCTACTTTCTTTTGAAAGTGCGCATNNAATATACCAGGTTAATTCCGCAACTCGGGCAATTTGGACGCCAGTCTGTAATCTTAAGATGATAATCGCATTTTGGACAGTTTGCCATAAAACTTCCTCCTGTTCGTTAATGCGGCGCAACCTCGGCAAAAGAGCCTGAGGATGCATGCTCCCGCTTACTTTAACACATCATTAAATGGAATGCAATAACCCTGAGT
>DCTF01000001.1:0-1251 GCA_002329225.1 Ruminococcaceae bacterium UBA1447 | reverse complement strand
AAATCATAGAATAATATCGGGATGATAGCAAACAATCCCAGTAAGGTGGGAACAATGGAGTTCATGGCGAAAATGCGGAACTTTACCGCCTCCGTCTGAGGAACAATTGCGCTGGTGTGAGAAGTTTTGTAGCCGATAACGGAAATAAGCAGAGAACCCAAAGCGCGGGAAAGAGCGCCGTTGAGTTTTCCGACAAGAGTCAGAACTGAAAAACTCATGCCCTCCGAGCGTTGCCCCGTTTTCCATTCCATATAGTCTACGGTGTCAATAATCATTTCTTTCGGCACAACGGAACCAACACCGTGGAATATGGCGGATAAGGCGTTTCTTATTGACATCATGGGCAACATAAAGCGTATGTCGGCATATCTTTTAATCGATAGAAAAAACATCGATATGCCGATAAAATCGTTAAACAGCTTGCTTATAATGATTATTTGCTTGTTGTTGAACCTTTCTTTAACTTTTCCGATGAAGGCGTAACTCACAGGAGTGACAACGGAACCGAGCATCCAGACGAACAGAGATGCCGAAGCGTTGCCCAAAACATCAATAAAGTAGTATTGGCCGAAAATGCCGCCAATATTCCCCAAGGCTCCAAGAAGATTGTGCCAGATGAGCAGTTTAAGGGGACCGTTCTTTGTTATGCTTTTGAAGCAATCAATCAGTCTGGGTTCTTCCATGGACTGTGCTACTCTTTCTTTTGTAAAAATGCCGGCAAGAAAGAAAAGCCCCATACCGATAATGGCGCAAGCGGAGCCTGTAATAAAGAAAGTTTGTTTAAGATCGGTTTTTACGATTCCGTTTTTGGTTAGGTCCATCATAATAGGCATAATGGTGGTCGGAATACCGCCCAAGTTGCGGGAAAGAAAACTGGCGGAAGCTATTGCTCGGGTTCTGTCTTCGGGGCTGGGAGAAATAGCAGCCGACATACCCCAAAAGGGAACATCACTTATAGTGAAAAGCAGCTCCCAAAGGGTATAGGTGACAAACATAAACACAATTTTTACCGCTGATCTCGGGTTGGGGTCGTTGATAAGCAGGGGGCCGGCAAGCAGCACTACCGAAACTAAAGCCATTGGAGCGGGAATCCCCAAGAGGTAGGGCTTGAATTTTCCCCAACGGGTGCGTGTTTTATCCACGAGCGAACCCATCAGAGGGTCATTAAAAGCATCCCAGATGCCTTCAAATAAAAGCATTGATGCAACAATTACCGGATCGATATTAAAGGTAATCTCTAAAAACTCCCGT
>DCTF01000175.1 GCA_002329225.1 Ruminococcaceae bacterium UBA1447 | reverse complement strand
CTCGCTTATTTGGGCCGACTTCTCGCACCCGTATTTTCACCCTTAGGCTTTAACGATTGGCGGATTGCCACATCGCTTGTAGCGGGTCTTACGGCAAAAGAGGCCGTTATAAGTACTTTAGGTGTTCTTACGGGAGCCGGAACGGAAAACATTTTAAGTTCTTTGACAAATCTCTTTACTCCGCTTTCTGCCCTGAGCTTTTTGGTTTTTACTTTGCTTTACACTCCTTGCTTTGCCGCAATTGCCGCAATTAAAAGGGAGATGAATTCCCGGCTTGTAACTGCGGCTATCGTGGCTGCACAGTGTGTAATTGCCTGGGTGGCCGCTTTCGGTGTTTATAAATTGGCAGGACTGTTTTTGTAGGAGATAAAAATGGGTTGGCAGGATTATATTGTCATTTTAATACTTGTTTTGTGCGCAGCGGCGGCAATCGCCGCAATCAGGCGTAAAAAAAAGAAAAGCCCCGGCGCTTGCGTCGGGTGCACCGGTGATTGTTTCAACTGCACATTTACACAGCGGAAAGAATGAGGTAATTAAAATTTAAGCCGGGGACAGCATTAAGTTGTCTCCGGCTTTTTGGTCACCATTCAAGGCCAAGAACCTTCTCAACGAAAACCCGGGCAGTTTTTTCATCAAACTGAGTCCCCGCATTGTTCTTAATTTCTTCAATTGCTTGTTTTTGGGTTAAGGCTTCACGGTAAGGGCGGCTGTTCATCATGGCATCATAAGCGTCGGCAACCGTAATAACTTTTGCCTGCGGGGATATTTCCTCAGCCGTCAAGCCCCTAGGGAAACCCTTGCCGTCCACTCTCTCATGGTGTTCGCCCACAAATCCCGCTATACTTGAAAACTCGTTGACAGCACAGAGAATCCTGTAGCCGATTTCCGAGTGGCGCCTGATTTCTTTAAACTCTTCTTCAGTTAACTTGCCTGCTTTATTCAGCACTTCGTCCCTTATGCCGATTTTCCCTATATCATGCATAAGCCCCGCTAATCTTGTTTGCTCTACTTCCAAAGCGGAAAATCCCATTTTTTCGGCGATGGATTCACAGAGGTCACCTACTCGCTTACTGTGGAACATTTCATGCTCGCTTTTGGCGAAGAGACTGTTCATGATAAGATCAATTGCCCTATTACACATGTACGAGCTGTCGGTGAGTTTGTTAATGTACATAGCATCTTCGGCTTTCATAAAAACATCGTTAATACTTTCTTCATCATCGTATTTAACGGCATAGCCTATGGAAGCGGAAAGGAGGATAACCTCACCCTTTTTTTGCTCAATGGTTTCGTGAATATTTTTAACGGCGATTTCCGCTGCAGCTTCATCCGTTTTGGGCATTAACATAACAAACTCGTCTCCGCCGATTCTTGCCAAAACATCTTCCTCTCGGCATAGCTCTTTCAGTATAGCCGCAAATTTCAGTAAAAGAGTGTCGCCGGCTTCATGGCCGAATGCATCGTNNAACATCCAGCATTATTAAGGCGAGAGGGTAATATTCCGCACTTGCAAGGTGCGCAACCTGCCACTGATAATATCTGCGGTTATAGAGCCCGGTGAGTTGGTCGTGGATGTTGAGATACTCAATATATCGTTGTTCCGTTATTTTTTGTGTAACATCCCGGAACACCATAACAACACCGGTAACTCTGCCTTTACTGTCCCTAATCGGAGCGGCGCTGTCTTCTATGTGTCTTCCGGTGTCGTCCGGCAGGTACATTATTGTATGGTTGCCAAACTCATATGTCTTACCCGTTTTCAATACCTTTTTTACGGGGGTCTCAACTCTTTGCCCGCTGTCTTCATCAATAAGGTACATTATTTCATCCAACGGTTTTCCGAC
The DNA here is from genome assembly GCA_002329225.1 of Ruminococcaceae bacterium UBA1447. Lineage (GTDB taxonomy): Bacteria > Bacillota > Clostridia > Oscillospirales > Acutalibacteraceae > UBA1447. Next base: position 7,953 of record DCTF01000175.1, on the reverse strand, counting down.
AGCTTGTTCATTGGTAAGACTTAATAATTTTTCCGCCACGGCATTGATTACAGTAACACAACCCTTTGCATCCGTTGCAATAACGCCGTCGCCGACGGAAAGCAAAGTGGTTTTAAACTGCTCTTTTTCTTTAGAAAGTTCTTGCTCAATTATCTTTCTTTCAGTAATATCCGAGCCGATTTTACACAGGGCAACAGGTTCTTCTTTTTCATTACTGACAACCTGTATTCTGCAGAGAGCAAATCGCTCTTCACTGTCGGATTGCGGAACGGATATTTCTCCCCGCCAGGTTCCCCCTTGGATAGTATATTCCAAAACGGTGGAGTTTTGACCGCTGTCGATGAACATTTCTTCGCAGAAATTCTCTTTTTGTTTGTCCGAGAGCCTGTTCCTGAATTTAAAAAACTGCGTGTGCGCTTTATTGACATAATTGATATTGCCGTTTAAATCCGTCACCGCAACAAACTCTTCCAACTGATCAAGCACCATGGATTTAAGGCGCAGCTCATCGCCCAACTTTTTCCTTTCGGTAATATCTTCTACAATACCCGTACCGCCGATTATTTCACCTTCAGAAGAAAAAATCGGTGCGGCTTTCCCCAATATCGGGGTTGACTTGTCAGCGGTTCTGGAGTGGTATTCACCCCTGTATTCAGTGACTTCGCCTCTTATAGCCCTTTTAATACAATCGGCTATGTGGTGGTTGTGTGAAGCGAGCATATTATAGCCCAAAAGGTTTTCTTTTGAAGTGCCGGCAATGTTTACAAAAATATCGTTACAATCAATTATCCGGCAATCTTTGTCAAAGTTAAAAATGCCTGCGGGGCAGTGTTCAAATATGTTGCGGTATTTTTCCTCATTATCGCCGAGGTCTTTATAAAGGCGTACTCTGTCAAGAGTCAGAATAAGCAGATTGCTGAATTGAGCCAACAAACGCATTTCCGCTTCGGAGTAGAAATGAGTTTTTGTGATATTGTCAAAACCGATGAAACCCCTACAATCGGAACCGGCAAGCATGGGCACAGTTAAAAGCCCTATTATGTTTTGAGAGAGCAGAAACTGTTTCAGCGGACCGTCTTCAGGCATGTTCCTGACATCCGGAATACAAACGGGCTTTCCGCTTATGTGAATATACGGCCATTCTTCCATCAATGACAGAGGAACATTCTTAAGATCGGCATTGCGGGAAACGGATTCGGAAACTTGCCACTCATGAGTGTTTGAAAAGGTCTGAGCCTTAAAGTCATACTCAAACACATATACGCTGTCCGCATCCACAGCCTTAGCTACTTTCTTCAGAGCTTTTTGAATACTCGTATTAATGTTTTCAGAGTCGAGATCGGAAAACACGGTGGATATATCCAGCAAGGTTTCTTGAAATTTGCTGTAATTCTTTATTTCAACCTGAGATAACTCCAATGTTTTTCTTTTTTCTTCCGCCTCATCTCTTGCCGCTTTTAGCAGTTCCTGTTCCTGTCTCAACTGCTTGTTTTTGCTCACCAAGGCGTAGGAAGCAGTTATTAATAACAAGGTTATGAAGATCAAAAAAAGTCCTCTGCCTATTCCTCGAACTGCGTAATCGTACCAAATCCAAGTAGGATAATCCACATTAAAAGCAATCTCCGGACGGCCGCCGTCAGGATTATCCAACGGGACTGTTATTGTTTTCCATTTACCCCAACGGTCTTTGATTACGGTCGAAATGGAAGTGTGCGGGGTTTCCGCTGAAAAAAATTGAAAAAATGATGCGGGAGCCTCGCTGTAAACCTGACCGGGAGGGGATAAGCCGAGGAGTCCGGCGGCTCGGAATCCGCCATTATAATAATTTTATTTTCTTTTTCAGTTAAAAGATATACAAAGCGAGCCCCCGAAATCGAGTCGGCCAAATGCGCCAACGAATTCTTAACGGACTCGTAATTTTCCGTACCGAGGTCTTCCTGTGTGCCTTTAAGTCTGTATATTGCTTCAACATCAAGGGAACGGGCGGCTACCTCCGCAATTGTGAGGGCGTTTCTCTTTATATCGGCAATACTGTTAAACCAAAAATAAGCCAAAAAAATCCCGCTCATTATAAACCAGGCGGTATAAAGAGATGTGAAAAGACGGATTATATTTTTGAAAATCGGTTTGCCTATATTCTTGTATTTATCCACGAAAGCCTCCCTTCCCCCTGTAACAGAGTAAAATGTTTTATGTTAAGAAACAATGTGAAGCGGAGTTGAAACAAAGACTAAAATGCTTAACACATTATACCAAGCTTTTGTGCAATCTGCAACAATATACAGTGTTTCAGTAATAATAAAACAATAAAGAAGCATAAAGACCTTTCAGGAGCATAATGTAAGGGGGGCGAAATTGTTGCCTTTTGCCCTGAGCGGTGCTATACTTTTGGCGAAAACTGGGGATTATTTTTTGCGTAAGGCGGTGCTTGTTTTGCCACTTGTTAACATGGGCGAATTGCTTAACGAAGCCCGAAAAGGCGACTGGGCCGTGGGCAGTTTCAGTGTTGCTAATATGGAAATGGTTATGGGCGTCCTCATGGCCGCTGAGGAAAAGGAAAGCCCGGTCATTTTGCAAATTGCCGAGGTTCGCCTTAAAAACTCGCCGCTGGAACTGATCGGCCCTCTGATGGTAAGTGCGGCCGAAAATGCGGATATACCCGTGGCGGTACATTTTGACCACGGCATTACGCCGGAAGTTATTGAGCAGGCTTTGGATTTCGGTTTCAGTTCAGTTATGATTGACGGCTCACAACTCCCGATTGACCGGAACATAGCCGTTACAAAAGAGATAGTTGAAACGGCTCGGGAATACGGCGCTGAAGTGGAGGGAGAAATAGGCAGTGTCGGTGGCAGTGAAGACAATACCGAGGACATAGCCGTCCGATGCACTTCTCCGGAGCAGGCCCTTGAGTTTGTTGCAAAAACCGGCGTAGATGCCTTGGCGGTAGCCATAGGCAACGCTCACGGCAACTACATTAAAAAGCCGCAGCTGCGGTTTGATATTTTAGAAAGTATCAGTTCTCTGGTGGATGTACCTCTGGTTTTACACGGGGGCACGGGCCTCACCGATGAAGATTACAAAAGGTGTATAGAACTTGGCATTAAAAAAATAAACATAGCCACCGCCACATTTAATGCGGTGGAAAGCCGTGTGCGTCAGGAGTATCAGGCGGACAGAATTAACGGATACTACGACCTGCAAACGGCAGAGGTCAATGGGGCCTGCGAAAACGCCTTACGTCATATTGAATTGTTCGGCAGCGCCGGAAAGGCGTTTTTGTAAGTTGTTTTTATCAGGCGTTGTATAGTGTAACGAATATAATGTTAAAAAAGAAAGGATAATAAAAATGAGTTTAATCAGTTTTGACAAGAAAAAACCTGTTGATGTAATACCCATAGGGCGCATAGCGATAGACTTTAATCCTACGGATATAAACAAACCTCTGTCGGAAAGTTCAAACTTTAATAAATATGTCGGCGGCTCACCGGCGAATATTGCCGTCGGTCTTGCCCGTTTGGGAGCCAAATGCGGCTTTATTGCCCGGGTGTCCGATGATCAGTTCGGCGATTATGTTACTGATTATTTTAAAAAAGACGGGATAGATACTTCCCATATCTTCCGCTGTAAAAACGGCGAAAAAATAGGGCTCACCTTTACGGAAATTCTGAGCCCCACTCAAAGCAGTATATTGATGTACCGGGAGGGTGCGGCGGACTTGCAGGTTTCTCCCGAGGATGTGGACGAAGAGTATATAAACTGTGCAAAAGCGGTGGTGATTTCCGGCACCGCCCTTTGTGCAAGCCCCTCTAGGGAAGCGGCTCTCAAAACCGTGATGTTGGCGAAGAAAACCGGTGCCGTGGTGATTTTTGACATTGATTACCGTCCCTACACTTGGAAAAATATGGATGAAGTTTCAATTTATTACACGATGGCGGCCCGTAATGCCGACATTATTCTGGGTTCACGGGAAGAGTATAATCTGACGGAAGCGGTTTCGGGCGTTTGCCCGGATGATAAAACTTCCGCCGCCCTGTGGCACTCATACGGGAGCAAAATCGTAATAATAAAGCACGGCAAGGAAGGTTCCATGGCCTATTTAAGCAACGGCAAAAGCTATAAGGTGCGCCCTTTCCCCGTAAAAATGCTGAAAGGTTTCGGCGGCGGCGACGGTTATGCTTCCGCTTTTATATTTGCCCTTCTTCAGGGATGGGAAATTAAGCGGGCTTTGGAATTTGCTACGGCTTCCGCCTCTATGCTCGTTTCCGCACACAGTTGCTCCGATGCCATGCCTACTGTGGAAGCGGTAACTGCATTTATAAAAGAAAACAAAGCAAAATCCGGAGAGGTAGTGGAAGAAATCTGATTTTATTGTAAGGGGGAAGAATATGAGAAAATCGGGGTTAAGCAAAAGAATACTGGTAAACCTTGTTTTATTCGGTTTCATGGGTCAAATAGCCTGGAACATGGAAAACATCTACTTCAACACATTTCTTTTTAACTATATCGGGGGTACTACAAAGGATATCTCAAGAATGGTCGCCCTCAGCGCTGCAACTGCTGTTATCACTACCTTTGCAATGGGTGCGCTCAGCGACAAACTCGGACGGCGTAAAGGTTTTATTTGTTTCGGGTATATTCTTTGGGGGCTTACGGTGGTATCATTTGCCTTTATTTCCCGGGACTCCGTGGCCGCATTATTCGGTTTGACGGATAAAGCCGGGATAATAGCCGCAACCGTAAGCGTTGTAATTATTATGGACTGCGTTATGACCTTTATGGGTTCTACCGCCAACGATGCCGCTTTTAACGCCTGGGTTACCGAAGTTACGGTACCTGAAAACAGGGGGACGGCTGAGGGGATTTTGGCCGTGCTTCCCACCTTGGCGATGTTTGCAGTGACAATAGGCTTCGNNAAGGGGTTGCATCGCTGGGTTATCCTGTCTGCTTTGCCGCTTTGGGAGCCGGCGTATCTCTTTGCGGCGTAATCGGTTTATTCACTATCAAAGAGTCCGGCACAAGTGAAAAAAAGCAAGGCAGCTTTCTTAATGACTTGATTTACGGTTTTCGTCCGAGCGTTGTCAAAAAACACGGCCGGCTTTACCTGACCTTGGTCTGTGTATGCATCTTCGGCGTTGCAGTGCAAATATTCTTCCCCTACATAATGATTTACATTCAGCATTACTTGGGGCTGGATATAAACAACCTCAATATTACGCCCGTGACGGCGGTTCTGGCGGTTGTTGTATTGGCGGGCTTTATAGCCGTAACCGTCGGCCTCGGTGTTTTAGTGGATAAAATCGGCAAGGCACGCTTTGTTTATCCTGCAGTGTTTGTATTTGCCGTAGGGCTTATATCTGCCGGTCTTGCTAAAACCCTCGGAACTTTTGCCGTTTCCGCCGCAATATTTTTTGCGGGCTACGGTTTGCTGATGATTATACTGAATGCCGCTGTGCGCGACTTTACTCCGGAAGACAAAGTCGGTCTTTTCCAAGGCGTTCGTATGATTTTCTTTGTGCTTATTCCCATGATTGTAGGGCCGTTCCTCGGCAATCTTGTGATTAAGATTTTCTCAGACAACCACGCCGCAGGCACGTATCTTAATGATTTTGATGAGGTTGTGACTGTTCCGGTGCCGGAAATGTTTATAGCGGCGGCAATCTTCGGTTTGTTGATTTTGCTTCCTTTATTTTTTGTTAAGCGGGGATACAGTGATAAGAAAGTGAGGTAAATTATATGTTGCTCTTTTGGAAAAAACTCACAGCATTTTTAATGGCCTTAACCGTGTTTTTTTCCGCTCAGCTCGGCACCGCAGTCGGAATTACTGAAGGAGAGGCGATAGAAGCCACACGAAGGGATTACTGCTATAACAATGAAAGACTCCTGATTGGCGGCTACAACTATGACCACAGGCATGCGGACAATGAGCATGTAGCCTGGGTAAATGAAGCGGGTATCGACTTTTTAATTGCCTGGGCAAACGACAACTTTCTGGATCTATGCCATGCCAACGGTGTGGGCGTAATCGCTAAAGGCTATAACGCTCCGGCCATGTATTGGGATGCCGGCAATACGGCGCCCTGGTACGCTATTTCTCCCGACACCTACAAAGATCATCCCGCCCTCTGGGGGGATGATTTGATTGACGAGCCTACAGCCGCAGGTTTTGCATCTCTGGGGCAGGTTGTCAACCATTATTATGCGAACACTGCGGGCAAATTGCCTCTTATCAACCTCTTCCCCCTCTATGCCAATTCCCAACAGCTCGGCAATTCGCCGGAGATTGAGTGGTACAAAAAGCTTTTCCTGCCGTTAAGCGATTTTTCCAATGACTCAATTGACCGGTATAAAAGACATGTATCAGACTATATCAACAAAATAGACACGGACTATATCTCCGTTGATATTTACCCCCTGAGAGTCGAAAGAACTAAGACAGGTGAACGAAAACTTACAACTTATGATATGTGGCTTCGCAATCTGGATATTTTAGCTGAAGCCTGCCGCGAAACTAATCGGGACCTCTGGGTTATCACCCAGGCCGCCGGGGACGAAATTGACGGCGAAGGTTCTATGAGATACTGTGACACCCCGGAGGATATACGCTGGCAGGCTTTTGTAAGCCTTGCCTTCGGAGCGAAGGCTATCATCCATGCCTGCTATGACAGCGGGTGGTGGGACAGAGGCTCACATCTTATTGACGGTGCGGGGAACCGAACCGACACTTATTATGCCGCAAAGACGGTGAATTTTGAGCTTAAAGCCTTTGCAGATGTTTACGGAAAATACAACAATCAAGGGGCATTCATGCACAACGGCCTTATGAGCGGAGCAAACATACTTAGATTTTTAATGCCCGTGAAAGAGGAGTTTAAGCCCGAGATAAAGAGCTTCAGTCCCTTGCTTGTTGGCTGTTTTGAGGGAAAAGACGATGATTCCAAAGCCTACTGCGTAGTTAATATGTGGGAACCGGAAACGGGCAACAAGGCCTGTGTACAGTTTTCCGCCGAAGGGGCAGAGAAACTCACTGTTTATCAAAAAGGAGTACCTGCGGTAATAGACGGAAACAAATGCAATTTGTTGTTGGAAAATCGTGAAGGGGTGTTTATTACAGCCGAATAAAATCGTTTGATTTCAGCGCTTGCAAACAAAAACTCAATATGCAAATTTGTGTTTAGTACGAATTTTTAAAAAACTTAAGAAAATATTAAATATTTCTAAAAAAGGCTTGTTTTATGGCACGGTTTGTGAGATAATTCAGGCACGATGTAAGGGACAGCGATGTCCCTTACATTTTATATTCGGAACTTCCAACATTGAAAATTGAAAGAGGGATTCTTGTTTGTTCGCTTCAAAAATCAAAATTCCTAAGCGACGGAACATTAAAAAGACAGTCGAGAGATATAACTTGTCCAAAGGCCGAGGAATTGAGATATTCTATGACCTTAAAGGCGGAAAACTGATTTTAGCCGATTATTACCGTAGTTATAACCGTGTCGGATATAGAAAAATATCTACCGTTTCCGGCAACGAATATATGACTGAAATAAGCGAGGAGTTTATTCGACAGGAGGTAGCCCGGCTTATTGAAGAAGAAAAAATAGCCAGACAACAGGCTAAGGCTGAGAACAAAGAGCGATTGCGCCGGTACAGGATTAGGCGCAGGAACTACTATCTTAAAAAGTTCGGATTAAAAAAATAAATCTTTCAGATTATTTCGGCCGCTTTCTCCGGAAGGCGGCTTCTTTTACGGATAAAAAAATATGTTCGAATCTTGCACGGGCATAATCTATGTGCTATACTCTCCGGGCAGGATAAATATCCGCCCGTAGCGAAGATGGATATCGCAGCAGATTCCGATTCTGAAGGCCGGGGGTTCGAATCCCTCCGGGCGGGCCATGCTTACAGATTAATTAATCAACTGTACCTGAAGGGGCTGTAGCAAAATATAGC
>DCTF01000121.1 GCA_002329225.1 Ruminococcaceae bacterium UBA1447 | reverse complement strand
ACCAACTGAGCTACACCAGCATCTGAAACGCCCGCATAATATATCACATTTGGTTTTGTCCGTCAATAGCGAAATTGTGATTTTCTATCATTTTTTTGTATAAGTTTTGTATAGCATTTTTTGCAACATGTCAATTGTATTCCTACAGCACTTTAACATGCAACCAAGGTTATTCTATTTAATAACATATTAAAAAACATGATAATACAAAGTAAGAACTAACGATGACAAGTTTCAATGGTTCCGTATTCGCTATTATTTTTTAGCATCTGTGGTATATAAATCGTAATCATACAGAAATTGTGATTTTCTATCATTTCGGGCATAAGCCGGGTATGTCGGCGTTAAACCCATAGGTCGGTGCGGTTTTAACCGCCTTGTTCTTCTTGCTCCTGCTCTTCTAACAGCAACTCGGCGGGAGAATTAGGGGCGCCGTTGGAGATTTTTTTCCACAGCCTCAAAATGCCGTTGTCATTGAGCACTTTTACAAAGATGATGGTCAAAGGCACAAGGAACAGTCCGATAAAACCGAAAAGTTTGACACCGATATACATGCCCATGAGGGTTAAAATCGGAGGTAAGCCGAGGTTCGCCGCTACCAGTTTGGGTTCCACCGCCTGGCGGATAACATAGATGACTGCGTAAAGAACAAGCAAACCTATACCCAGCCAGGTGTTCCCCGAGATAAAGCTGTAAATTGCCCAGGGAATCAAAACCGTGCCGGTGCCTAAAACCGGGAAGATATCCACTATTGCTACAACAACGGCGGTAGCAATCAGATAACTGCCTTTGTAAATTCCCAAAAGCCTTAATATCCCCAGCCCCAAAGTCATCTCCGAGAATGTCAGAAGCATAAGCGTGGCATAGGAAAGCCCCATTTTACCTATGGAAGATAAGGTGGTTCGTTTACTGATAAACACGGCTTCCTTCTTATTTGGGGGCAGTTGGCTTACAATAAATTTAGCAATTCGGTCATAATCGGCAGTCATAAAAAAGCAGGAGACAATACTGATTATTGTACCCACAACAAATTCCGGCACGAGTTTTGCGGTGGTCCAGACTCCGCTTAACGGGCCTGAAAGGACTGAAAAACCGGCTTCCCAAAAATCGTCAAAGGAAAACTTTTCAATAAAATTGTGGAGGGCGGCAGTTATGCTGTCTTGAACACCTCCGGGCAAAAAGCGAAGAGTATGCCCGATGGATGCTTCCGCCTGAGCGAGCAATGAAGGTAAATCCTTAAAAGACTGTGCAAGAGAGGTAAACAGGCCCTTGATGCTGAAAAAGAGTTTTATACCGACAAGTGATAAGAGGGCCGTAAAAATCAAGAAGATGGCGGCAACAAAAAGATAAGCAACAGTACTTTTTTTCAATTTTTTTGTTCTGTCGGATAAAAACCTGACGGGGCGCTGCAAAAGCATTGCCGCGAAGGCGGAAAACATAAAGGGGAACAACAGCCAAAAGGCGTACTTCATAAAAAAGTAGTACAGCCCGGCTAAAGCGAGAATATAGCCTGAGTTTATCAGGAACTGTTTGCGTTTTTCCGTTTCTGTCATTTTTACCCCTCACAAGACGGCAAAATTATCTGCAATTGATGAAATTATATCAAATAATTTCTAAATCGCAAACAAAAGTTTCCCCTTTTTCCCTTTTTTCTCCTTTTCCCCTTTATTCCCTCCATTGTTTGTGATAAAATAACCGGAGTATTGACTGGAGGTCTGAAAAAATGTATGTGGCCATAATGGGTTACGGCGTGGTTGGCTCCGGTGTTGCCGAGCTGCTTAACAAACATCACAACAGCATTGTAAAAAAGAGCACCCTGACCCAACTTGATCTGAAATATATTTTGGATATACGGGATTTCAGCGGGGATGTCAACGAACACCTGATTATTAACGACTTTAATTTAATCCTCAACGATCCGGAGGTAGGCATTGTAGTGGAGGCTATGGGAGGGATTCACCCTGCCTACGAGTACACACTTGCCTGCCTTAAAGCGGGCAAAAGCGTTGTTACCTCCAACAAAGAACTTGTGGCCAACAAGGGNNGAGGCCAGCGTCGGCGGCGGCATCCCGATTATCCGCCCCATAAGTCAGTGCCTTGCCGCCAACGAGATTAACGAAATAGCCGGCATATTAAACGGTACCACCAACTTTATTCTTACAAGAATGATTTCGGACAAAATGAGTTTTGCCGATGCCCTTAAACTCGCACAGGAAAACGGATATGCCGAAAAGGATCCTACTGCGGATGTGGAAGGGCATGATGCCTGCCGTAAAATTTGTATTCTCGCTTCCCTGGCTTACGGCAAGCATGTTTATCCCGACACCGTTTACACCGAGGGGATAAGCTCCATTACCCCCGAGGATGTTGAATACGCCCGGGATTGGGGCGGCGTGATTAAACTTATCGGCCGTGCCGCAAAAGTGGGGGAAGATAAAATTTATGCCATGGTAAGCCCCGCCTTTGTAAGCAGACAAAGTCAGCTGGCAAGCGTGGAAGATGTGTTTAATGCTATCCTGGTGCGAGGAGATGCCACCGGAGATGTTGTTTTCTACGGACGGGGGGCGGGCAAAATGCCCACCGCAAGCGCCGTGGTGGCCGATGTTATTGACTGTGCAAAACATGTGGAAAAGAAAAAGCTCTTCGGTTGGGAAGACAGCGAAGAAGATTATGTTGTAGATCACCTTGATATTGAGACATCCCTTTTCCTGAGGTTTAAGACCGAAAACCCTGAAGCAACTTTAAAAGCGGCCGAGGAACTTTTCGGTTCGGCGCGTCCGCTCCGTCGGGACGGTGCACCTGCTTGGGAACTGGCCTTTGTAACTCCGCAGGATACCGAAAGGCGGCTGCGGGCAAAACTTGATAAATTGCTTGGGGCGGAACTTCTCTCCCTGATCCGGATAACGGATTTTTAAAGAAAGATTATTTACGCCGTTCAGGCAACGGGCCTGAACGGCTTTGGAGGAAAAGTATGGCGTTGATTGTTCAGAAGTTCGGCGGCAGTTCCGTGGCGAACGCCGAGCGGGTTATGAATGTGGCAAACATAGTGACGGACACCTACAAGGCGGGCAACGATGTGGTGGTAGTTGTTTCCGCCCAAGGGGATACCACCGACGATTTAATTGCCAAGGCAAAGGAGATAAACCCCGATCCTTCCCGCCGGGAGATGGATATGCTTATGTCCGCCGGGGAGCAGATTTCGATAGCGTTGCTTGCTCTGGCAATTGAAACACTTGATGTTCCCGTTTGCTCCCTTTTGGGCTGGCAGGCCGGGTTTAAAACAAATTCCAACTACGGCAATGCCCGGGTTAAAACCGTAACGGCGGAAAGAATCAGTGCTGAACTCAGCAAAAAAAATATTGTAATCGTTGCCGGCTTTCAGGGTATCTGCAAATACGACGATATAACCACCTTGGGGCGCGGAGGCTCCGATACAAGTGCGGTGGCGATAGCCGCGACATTGGGGGCCGAGCGCTGCCAGATTTTTACCGACGTTGAGGGCGTTTATACCGCTGACCCCCGCAAGGTGAAAAGTGCAAGAAAGCTAAGCGAAATTACCTATGATGAAATGCTGGAACTTGCCACCCTCGGTGCGCAGGTGCTTAACAACCGTTCGGTGGAAATGGCAAAAAGATTTAATGTAAAACTTGAAGTGCTCTCGAGCCTTTCAAGATTACCGGGTACAATAGTGAAGGAGGCGGTCTCTGTGGAAAAAATGTTGGTCAGGGGCGTTACTAAAGACGCAAATGTGGCAAGAATTTCAATTATCGGTGTGCCGGATATTCCGGGTGTGGCGTATAAGATTTTCGGAAAAGTAGCGGCTANNCAATGTGGATATGATTTTGCAGTCCGTCGGCAGGGACGGTACAAAAGATATTGCCTTTACCGTCAGCCGTGACAGTGCCAAGGAAGTTGCCAAGCTGCTTGAAACTTCTTTGGATTTTGCCCGGGATGCACAGATAGTCTGCGACACCGATGTGGCAAAAATTTCAATAGTGGGTGCAGGTATGCAAACCCATGCGGACACGGCCTCAAAAATGTTCGGTGCTCTTTACCGCAACGATATAAATATAGAAATGATTGCGGCAAGCGAGATAAAAATATCCGTTCTCATCAGCGCAAAAGACGCCGAGCGGGCGGTGGAAGCCGTGCATGACGCCTTTATGAACGAGTAACAGGGATAGCGCAACTGAAAAACAAACCGCTCCGGAACACAAAACACCGGAGCGGATTTTCGTTTTTAAGTTTAGATTTCAGGTGCCGTCTTTACCCCATTTAAGGGTGAAGGTAACGGAATAGCAGTTAAAGAGTATCTTGTTTGCCGCCGGTTTCATACCGGCAAAAAACAGGTCGTTGGAATTGGTTCCGCCTACCACAATGACCCTGCCGTCATCGGTCGAGGTGACGGCTCTCGGAACATCTTCCGTTGTTCCTGAAATGGATTCCATGGCGATTGTTTCACCGAGTTCATCTATAAGTATGATAAAACCGTCCCTGCCCCCCTTGTTGCCTATAGTGGCAAAGTCCCGGTTGGCGGATGAGGTTATTCCCACAGCGGCATAGCCTCCGTCTACAGCGGTTATGCCCGTTATCTCTTCACTATCAAGGCCCGNNTACCGTGCCGTTTTTGTTGAATTTTACAATAAAAGAGTCAAATGAGCCGGCATTGTGATAAGCGGAAAAACTGCCGTCAACCATTATATCTATGCTGTATTTTCCCGCAATTACACAGCCCCCGTCGGGGGAGGCGGCTACGGCAATCAATTCATCGGAGCCGCTGCCGGAAAATGAACTTGCCCAATTAAGTGTACCGTTTTTGTCATAAGAAAAAACCAAGGTGTCAAGCTGTCCTCTGCCTGCAAGAGCTTCAAAATCTCCGTCCGAAGCGGCGGTTTTGCATACGGCAAAAATATCACCGTTGCCGTTGACGGAAAGGCCTTCAAATTCGCTGCTTTTTGTTCCGCTGACCGAGCGCTTCCAACGAACTCCGCCATCGGCATCAAATTTGACAAGTATGGCTTTTATGTTGTCGTCCTTTAAGTCTTCAAAATCTCCATCGGAGGATTCCGCTTTTCCTCCCGCAATAAAACCTCCGTCAGGCGTAGCGGCAACACAGGAAAACCATTCGCTTTTACTGCCGCTCATGGTCTTTATCCATTCCTGTTTGCCGGAAGGCGAGTACTTAACCAAAAGTGCATCAAAAAACTTGTCGTTTTTTGCTCCTACGGAAGGAGCCTTAGTGTCACCGGAGACGATGATACTGTCGTCCGCCAGAACGGTGAGTCCGCGGAAGTTTACTCCCCCTCCGTCCCCCCCGAGGAAGGCCTTCCACTGCAGATTGCCGTCTTTGTCATATTTTACAAGGGAACTTTTGGTGCCTGTCCAGTCCTCTCCCGCTTCGGCACAGTCGCCGGAAACGGTGCTGAAAAAACCCGTTATCACATAGCCGCCGTCTTTTGTGGGTGCAACTCTTTCAAACATGGAATTACCCGAGCCGCCGAAACCTATCGGAGAACCGGCAATGAGGCCCGATAGAGTCTTTGTTGAAACCGGGATGACAGGTTCGTATTTGTCGGGTGAAAGCAGGGGCTTTGCGCCGAGGATGTTGATGGCATAGCCATTTTTCGAAAAATAGGCTTTGATTATCTCTTTTTCAGCCGGGCTTAACTTAATATAGTTGCCGTCCCATTTGGAATCAGGGCCTAAAGCCTCTTTGACTATCTTAGTAATTTCTTCGGGGCTTAGGGTATTAGGCGTTGTAATCTTGTCCCGTGACAAGCCCTCCCGCCAGACATCGTCAACGGGTGCCATGGTCTCAAGGGTTGTGCTGTTCTGGTCAGGGTCGGGTTTGCATGATGAAAGGATAGCCGTAAGGAGAGAAAGGCTGACCAATACGGCAACGATTTTAAAAAGATTTGACTTCAAAAAAATCACATCCTGTTCCATATTCCGGCTCGTTTTCAACTCGGTATATTACTGTTTACTGACAACCTTCATAATCCGAGCAAAAGCATCGGCTATTGTGGGGGCGGTTTTAGGGCCGAGAGAGTTTGTTTCCTCGTAGTGGTTGCGTCCCAAACGGTCCTTTGCCTTTTCCAGATAAGGCATATTCGCATCTAAAAGAAAATCATTGGGCGGAAGAACATAACCCAGCTCGTCGTTTGCCAGACCGAAAATCAGAAGTTCTTCTTCACCGGCTATCTCTGTCAAAGGGGTGGGGTTGATCTCCGGCCCCTTACCTTCGGCGGACTCCTCACTGCTCAGATAGCCTCCGAAAACAAGTTCGGGGAAGATTTCGCAGGGGAGCAGAAGCATTTTGACCCCGCCGATTTCGAAATAGGTCATTTCGGACTTTAAAACATAACCGTGGCTGGCGCTTTTTTTGTGATATCTGTCGGCTTTAAGGATGCCGATTTTTGTGGCCAGCATAAGCACATGGTTGTCAACTTCGGCATAAAATTCCTGACGCATAAAGTTTATTTCCGGTTTGATTTTTTCTTCCTTTTCAATAGCAAGTGTGAATTCCGCAACCTTGCGTCCTATGGCTTTTGTGGATTCCACGATGTCGTCACCTATGCGGTCCATGCTGATCATGCCGCCTATCGCTCCCACACAATAAACGGTTTCCGCTCCGGTTTCCTCCAGTATTTTCTCCCTCATATAGGCGGGGAAGTCGGCGCTTACAAGGGAGTTGCCGCCGCCGAGGGACTCGGAGTGGGCGGCAAAGTTTATGAAGTAAATTTCCCGGCTGCCGTCAGTAGGCACAATACGAAAACGGGTCAGAGTTTTGGAGTAGACTACCGGTGTGCGGTGGTCGTTTTGCATTCCTTCCACGGGAATTCGCCCCAAGTAAACATCAGCCTTGCGGCGGTCCTCATAGGCCTTGCGCACGGCGGTGTTTATACCGTTAAAAACAATTTCCATAAATTTCGGATTCCGTCCGGTCAGGGGCAGGGGACCCCACAGCCCCATGGTATCTATACCGGCATGGTTGTGGGTGCAAAGAATGTTAATGCTGCGGCAGCCCGCCTCTTTAAGAAAACCCGCCATGGATGCCTTGACATCATTTATATCCTTATTAAGTATACCCACCGCATCGAGGGATACAAAAACCACGGCACCCCGGCCGGAATTGTCATCCAGCCAAAGTGCATGAACATGGGGAACATCCAGAATACCCGTTGCCGGGTTGTTGATGTTGTAGCCGGCTACATAGTATTTTTTGTTCAGCAAATCGGGAGGAATAATTGCGGCTTTTCCGAACCCTGCAGTCAAATGTTTTGCAGGGGCTTTATCCAACTTGTCAAATTTACCTTCAGGCAAGGGTGAGGCATCGGGGAACTTACCCCTTCTAAATTTCGGTACGGATACCGACTTTTTTAAAGCTTTTGACAGCAATGATTTAGCGCTCATTTTTTCCTCCTCCTCGGTATAAAAACTCTCAGGACTTAAAGTTTGGAAGAAAGCTCCTTCAAATAGGCACGGAAACTCTCGCCGATTTCCGGATGGTTCAGTGCCACTTCGCAGTTGGCTTTCATCATTCCCAACTTGTTGCCCATATCGTA
Source organism: Ruminococcaceae bacterium UBA1447 (assembly GCA_002329225.1). Classification (GTDB taxonomy): domain Bacteria; phylum Bacillota; class Clostridia; order Oscillospirales; family Acutalibacteraceae; genus UBA1447. The sequence goes on along the minus strand of DCTF01000121.1, from coordinate 4,682 downwards.
ACGTGTTCCGTCAAAGTCATAGGCCAGCAGCTTCCCGGCTTTGGCAAGGTCGCTCATGGAGTCGGTCAGATAAAACTCGGCATCGCCGGAGTGCTTTATTCCTTCTTCCAGTATGGAGAAAATCTCAGGCGGTAAAATCAACCGGCCTAAAATGGAATAGTGGCTCATTATTTGTTCTTCCGTAGGTTTTTCAATAATACTGTGGCAGTTCATAGCTCTGCCTTTTAAAGGTGAAACATCCAGTGTGCAATAAAGCTTTACCAGCTCCCGGGGAACTTCTTTTACGCCTACAATGGCTTTGCCGAATTCTTCATAGGCACGGCATAACTGCCCTATAACCGGGTCTTCCGAAAAAATCACGTCATCGCCGTAAAGTACGGCAAAAGGTTCATTTCCTACAAAGCTTTTGGCACATAATATTGCATGTCCCAAGCCCTTTGTTACTTTCTGGCGCAAAAAGTATATGTTTGCAAGCTCCGCTGCAGCCCGTACATCTTCGAGCATCTTGGCCTTTGAAGGATTGGCCGCTAAAGCTGTTTCCAACTCGAAAGCATAGTCAAAGTGGTCTTCAATGGCGCCTTTGCCCCGGTTGGTGATTATGAGTATATCCTCAATCCCCGCGGCGGCAGCCTCCTCCACAATGTATTGAATTGCAGGCTTGTCCACGATGTTGAGCATCTCTTTCGGGACCGCTTTGGAGGCGGGTAAGACCCGGGTTCCCAATCCCGCTGCCGGAATAACAGCTTTCTTAACTTTCATAAAAAAGACTCCTTTTATATAGTTTTATATTACAGTTGACTGACAATGTAATTGAGGGTAATCCAGAGTAAATCGAATAAGAGTACGCTGCCCATCAATGCAAAACCGGAAGTCCCCCCGCGGCGCAGTGTAAGGGCGCGGAAAACGTTTTCGTCCGCAGCAAATCGCCTTATGGAACGCAAATCTTTAAAAACCTTATTTCTGTAAGCGGGAACGGCGACCGCTGCGGCAGAACAGCGTAAAACAAGGTTAAGAACAAGATTGATAAGCATCATAGGGAAGAATTCGGCCAACCGGACGATAAAGGTGTCCATTTCGGGTGTAACATACGTTTGGCGGTTGATTTCGAGCAAAAGCGTCTGCAACTTTCCCATTGGACCTGCAAAAGCTACGGAAAGGGCAAAATGAAGTCCGAGAAATATTCCCCCCAGCCAATAGAGTTTACGGAAGAAGAACCAATATGGTGAAAAGAAAAATGCCGCCCAGTTCCAACTCGGTTTTTTTGGATTTGAAAGAGCTTTGCGGAATTTATCCAGATACCGATGGGCACTGAACCGCACATAAAGTGCAATGTCAAGGGCTTTAATACCGTCGAGCTCTTCCGAGGGGTCAATACCTATAAAAGGAAAAGTGCCGAAGTAGCTAGAGAGCTGGGAGAGAGTTCCTTCTCCATTTTCCGCATTTTTATTTTCATCCCCCGTATTTTTACAAAGAGGACAATCTTCGTTGCCGTCTGCGTCCTCGTAACCGCAGAGCGGACAAACTTTTGCCGGCTCACCGGGGCGGATGTTGTTTTTTGAGTCCCCCGATTCGACGGCATTTTCGGAATTTTTCCNNTTTCCAAACAAAACCTTCGGAATGCAGACCGCTGTTGGCGCAAGCGCCGTTTTCAGTCCAGCATTCCCTGTGGTGAGGTGTACCGCATTCGGGACAGACGACTATGTCGTCACCGGGGACAAAAGTTTTACCGCAAACGGGACAATTTTCTTTTTCGTAAAGCATAAGCCACCAACATATCAGATATAGTATGTGCGCAAAATTAATTCTAACACAAGAGTGGAAAAATTCAACAATTACGGTGCAGGCTTTGTCAAGTTCTAAACAAAAATTCGAGGGGGCAGGTTTTGATTATAGCGCAACAAAGACAGTGCCGTCAGGTAGATCAGAGTAATAAGGAGGGGCAACGGATTTTTTTCAAAAGAAACTGCCAATCCCTTTAATGCGGCGATGAAGTTGGAGTTGTTGTTGTGCAGATGGTAAGCGAATAGGGTAAACTGCGCAAAAAGATATGATATAACCGGGTCATAGTAAGGTTTTTCAAAAACCAACAGGAGCAAAGAGAAGAGGGGCAAAACTGCAGTGAGAAAAAAAGTCAAGCCGGCCTTTTGCTTTTTACTTTTAACGAATGTCCTGACCCAAAGATAAAAGAAAATCATAAATAGCGGTGCGGTTACGGCAAAAGTATAGGCGAGCTTCAACCAATTAGCTTCCCAAAGAGAGGGGAGGGTAAGTTTTTCGGCAAAAACGCTGTCCCTGCCGAAAACAAAAACACCCGCAACCGTTACCGCTATACTGATTATACATAAAAAAATGTTCTCGCCGGTCGTTTTTTCAAAAGTCGTTAAAATCAATACAATTAGNNGCAGAAAAAACAGGCTGCCGGTATAAACCATTTTTCTCCGGCCTTGTTTGCCCGAATGACGGATAAGATAACGCAAAGCACACTCAGTAAATTTGTGTAATATACTTTAGGTGTCGGCAATCCGTAAGCACCGTTAAGAAAAAGCCCGAAGTTGGTGACTGCGCTGCCTAAAAACATGGCTATGAAAACAAGTAAAATCCGATTGAGGGAAGCGTCTGCTTCCCTAAGCATCTTGCCAAGAATAAAGGCGAAAAAAGCAAAGAAAACAATAGAAAACAAAGTTTTTATTGAAAACAAGTTGAAAGAGACGGTGAAAACCAAACGCAAAAACAGCAGGAAGAAAATCGGGAGTTCATATTCGGTTTTTTTGTAAAAAGCGGAAACTCTCAAGATTCTCTCCCTTCTGACAAAAGGTTGTACTCCTTTTGTCTTTTCAATAATCCAGCCCCATACGCCAGGGAAGCTTAGTCCACCATTCTCCCCTGGCAGATAAAAGGAAAGTCATGGCAAAGAAAATTAACATGGCTAAGAACAGCATGAAGTTCTTTCTGAAAAACCTGCCTGCTTCTCCCAGACCTTTAAGAACCGCCCCGTCTTGGGCAACGGTAAAGTAGAACAGGAAGAAAAACTGTGCAGCTACAACAGGCATCCAAAACCTGAAGTAATCGCTGGAGAGAAAGTACATCGGAATCCTTGCGGCGGGAGCCAACAGGCACATAAGAAAAATGAACTTTTCCGCTTTTTTTTCCACCGATTTCAGAGCAGTTATCCATATTTTCCAAAAACATGCAAACATGGGGAGCAACAGAGCGGCTGCGGCAAGGTCGGGGCCGATTCTGCGTTGCACGAATTCTTCCTCAATTGTGTATTCAAGGTGATCCAGAGGCGAGCTGCATAAATAGAAGCGAACCACTTTTACAGCATGTCCTGTAATACTCATATCCGTTTTATCCGCAGCCCAAGCGATGAAATCTCCGGGATTATTGAAGTTCGATGACCCGCTGTACAGGAAAAAATAGGCGGAAAAAACAGCCATAGTTATAAAACCGATGACACATAAAGTTAAGCTTCGGATAGATTTTCGGTCTCCCGTCGCCTCGTAAATCAGCAGTAAGGCTATGACGGGCATATACATAAAGGCAAAACCGTGGTAGGTTGCCAGCCCGGCGACAGTAAAAAGAGGAACGAGCCACCGAAATCCTCTGAGCCGCAGAGCCATAAGCGCAAGCACGGTAATAATAACCAAAAACCTGTCTAAAGAAAGGGTCTCGGAGTAAGGCAGGCAGGCGGTGTGGGGTATGGCAAAAAACAGGGCGATAAAGTAAATAACGGTTTCTTTTTCCTCGCCTTTTGCCCTGCGTATAATGCCTCCCGCCGCAAACGCAAGTAAAACGGCTTCAATAAGAAAAACTATCGTGAAAAATCGGTTCATAAAAGCGAGGGATTTATAATCGGTAAATAAAGCCATCAGCGAACCGATAAAAATCCGGGGAGCAAAACCGATGCGATAGTCAAATATGTGCATGGTATAGTACATATCCGGCAGCTCTTTCATGTGAGGAATACCGAGCAGCAGAATAAAAATGAGCAAAGGCAGCTCATACTGAATTTTTTCAAAAGCGCGCACGCCCGGAGAGGGCCTGTTTGTCGGAGCGGGCGGAATATCTTTTTTGAGGTTTTTTGCCGAATGTTTCAATTTAATCCCCTTTTACCTTTTGCGGCCGGTAAAAAGCCGCAAAGCGCACGAAACGGAGCGAAACTTATCATAAGCGAAACTGCCGACTTTGAAGACAAAAAGTTTTTTAGAGTATACTCCTCTGCCTCTGCCTTGTCAACGAAGGCGGAAAAAGGCTCTTTCTCTTTTAAATCGGTTAAAGAATATCCGGGAACAGGAAAAGAGGCAAATTTTAACAGCGTTTTAGAAAAAATTTTGACAGATTTAAGTAAAAATAGAGAGGCAAACAGCCTGATTTTTTACAAAATTCGCTTTGTGGGCACAATATAGGGTGGTGTACATCATTAGCAAATGCCACAACTTGAGGATACTTTGTTTTGGTGAAATTGCTATTGTTAACTGCAAAAAAATATGTCGGAATATTGACACGGGGGAGCCGGAGTGATATAGTTAGCATGAATAGTGGTATATTAATCAGAGCAGTGTGCCTAATTGCACGGGATTCAAATGTTGAAAAAACGTCAAACTTCAAAATGGAGGCCTAAAGTCATGAAACTAATCAGTAATAATTTAAAGAAAGAGCTCAGTTGGCTGTTGGTGGCCGCC
>DCTF01000078.1 GCA_002329225.1 Ruminococcaceae bacterium UBA1447 | reverse complement strand
GCTGTCATCAGTTCGCAAATAGAGGGAACACAGGTATCTCTAATTGATGTATTGCAAAAGGACAGAAACAAAGAAAAAATAAAAGATACCAAAGAAATTGTAAATTACATCCAAGCAACCCGTTATGCATTCAAAAAATTAAGTGAACTGCCTTTATGTATGAGATTAATTAAAGAAACTCACTCTGTTTTATTAGCTAATGTTAGAGGAGAAGAAAAAATGCCGGGTGAATTTAGAAAATCTCAAAATTGGATTGGGCATGCAGGTTCAACGCTGAAGAATGCCAGTTTTATTCCACCGTCGCCGGATGAAATGGATGTTTGCCTAAGTGATTTGGAAAAATATTTGCACGAAGATAGTAAAATTTCAAAGCTGATAAAGATTGCCTTAATTCACTATCAGTTTGAAACGATACACCCATTTTTAGATGGGAACGGACGAATGGGTAGATTACTCATTATTTTATTTTTAAAGGAACAAGGCTTGATTGAATATCCCGTTTTGTATTTAAGTTATTTCTTTAAAAAAAATAGGAGTAAATATTATGAACTTCTAAATAATATTCGTATAAAGGGTGACTTTGAAGAATGGATTAAATTTTTCATAGAAGGCATTTGTGAAATATCCGAAGATGCTGTTACTTCAATTCAAAAAATTGTTGAGTTAAAAAATAATGATATGGAAAAAATTCGTTCATTTTCTAAGGGGAACATATCAAATCTTCTTTCAGTATATGATTATTTGCTTAAACATCCATTTTTAGAAACGGAAGATGTAAAAGAGTTATTAAATCTTAGTAAGCCAACCATAAGTAAGATTTTTGGAAATTTAATGGAGCTTGAAATATTGGAACTTGTGGAGGAGAAAGAGAGATACAGACAATATGTATATAAAAAATATGTGGATATTCTTTCTGAGGGAACGATATTATAGATGATAAAATTTAATATAAATCAATTTACTATGCAGATAACAAATAATGTTGCAGAAATGCAAGATTTAAGGTGTGATTTAATGGATGTGGAAGATATGGGAGCGTAAATGTACGGATTTAGTAAATAGGCTATTGAAAAATCCGGTATTAAAATTAAAATAAGGGTAGAATAAAGTTGATTTGGAATTTGTAAAGAATTTGTATCAAATACTTAGCACAAGGGTACATTAAAGAGCTATGTTTGGATAACAACAAAATGTTATCATTGCTAATAAGCGTGATTATTTGATTAACAGCACATTATTCGAGAAAATTACAAAGTATATAAAGGGGCACTATAATAAACATTTTTATAATATTGCTCCCGAATAATATGAAAAGTGAGGTATATTTATGGCTAAAAACAAGTGGGTGTCATTCTTTCTGTGCTTTTTCTTCGGCTTTTTGGGGGTGCACAAGTTCTATGAGGGCAAAGTTTTACTTGGGGTAGTATATTTGTTTACAGTCGGATTGTTTGGCATAGGTGTAATAGTGGACTTAATCTTATTGTTGTTTAAACCCAATCCTTATTTTCCATAATAGGTGGGGAGAGGCAAATGAGAACGAATTATAATAAAATGTAAATGAGGTAATAGAAAATGAGTGAGAATAACACATTGGAAAAAGAGTTCGCCTTAGAAAAAGTTGTAACCTCTGCAGTGCAAATCCCGTAAATAAAAGTAAACAGTTCAAACGCGAAAAACCTATAAAAAACTCCAGCGGGGCGGAATTTAGTGTCCGCCCCGCTGTGGTTTTCGATTTGGCCTATGAAAGTTTGTCAACAATTTTTGCGATTATTACATAAATCCTTGTGCTCTTAACTGCAAATATAAAGTCGTTAATCCATTTTTCAATAAAGCTTTCTTCCGGCTCCGGTTCGGGGGGAGTGCCGTCATCAATAATAAAAGCCTGAGTAAAGCAGATGCCGCCGGGGCCTTTCAGTTGCGCCCGTACATAGCAGCCTATTTCATTTTCATGTTCTCTGAGGTTGATAGCCTCGCCCGTGGCAATTATCTCGCCTTTGGCAATCCATTCGATTGTGTCGTAATCTTCGCCCTGCAAAGTGATTGTCTTTCGGGTATTGTCAACTTTGATATTTGTAACAACGGGATAGGCTCCCTCGCCGACAAAGCTGTCCCCCAACTCCGGGCGTGCACGCCTGCCGCAGGCAAAGAAGGTGCCCGTTTCCATAGCGGTGCGCACATTTGCCACGGTGTTTTCGGGCATCATGAATATTCCGAAACTGGTGTCAATTTCGCCCATATGATGGGAGTCGCTGTTGCCGAAACCGAAAACGTTCCTGCCGTAGGGGATAACGCTTTCCAGCAATCCGTCCCAGAGTACCCTGTCATGGCGGGTGGGGGAGTCGTGGGAGTTTAATACCTCAAGCCCCAAGCAGGAGGGATATTTTTTAAGCAGGTCGGCAAAAAACTTAATGTTTTTCGGGTCTTTGGCTATGTTGATATCTTTAGCGGAACCCAGCCAGTCGCCGGGATGGTTGATGTGAGTTAAACCGCCGGCTTCTTCCATTCCGGCTATGACCGTTTCAAAGTCGTTTTCTTTACCCCAGTAGCCCTGACCGTAATCGGCAAAAAAGCCGTTGACATGGTTTTTCATAAGTACGGCGGCGTTCATTTCTATACCCATAATATCCGTCATGCCCCGGCCGCCTCTGTCCGCGCCGGTGGTTATCTGACGGTTTCTTTCTTCCGTCAAAGGCACGGGTTTCATAAAGGGGAGTAAAAAGTTAAAGCTCAAAATCGGTACGGTTTCGGGCACTTTTGTCCAGCCTTTATTGACCACGCCGTGCTCCGCCATGGCAAGTATGTCGTAATCTCTGGCATAGTAGGCCTCAATCACATCAACAAAAGGGTCTTTACCGTCGCTGACGGTGGAATGAGTGTGCAGGTTAGCCTTGTAGCGGTCCCAGGTGTCCCAGTCTACGGTTGCGTAAGGGCTGATAATTGTGTAATCCCTTGCAGCTGGAGCTTTGGCGGGAGCGCCCGCCGTACTCATTATGCCCATGGGGAGGAGCAGGGAAAGGGCAAGGATTAAAGCAAATAAACTCTTAACCTTTTGAATTTTATTCATAGCACAAACTCCTTTTAAAAACTTTTCGGGACTTGCGATAAGCCTTATTAAATTGCCGCCGCAAAATAAATCTGCGGTACACCGCCGCTTAACTTTACCATATAAAGCTCAAGAAAATCAAGGTGCTGAACAATCTCAAAAATTCAGCATCGGTCTTAACCGCAACAGGGTTAAGCGGCGGCGCATAAAGGCGCTGTATTTAAGACCAAGTTCCGTCAGTTCCGGGCTGACATCAACCTCACTCGGTTTTGTTGCCGCTCCGGCGGCATTCATCATTGCCGAAAGTTCTTCGTCCGAGGGGAGGCCGTCATTGATTATCCTCCTTATTTCGCCCCAATTCTTTTTTAAATCCCCGGGGCTTATGCCCTGAGTTACGGTGGCGGGCGTATTGGCCTTCATTACATCCTCTTTAAGCCCCNNCCTGCCAGTCTGTTTTTTCTTCCCGGGGTTCAATATCTTCTATTCGGGCCGCCTCTCTGTAAATCCGGTTGAGGAATACAGTGGCTACCCCGACTTTTTTACCGTGAAAATCCGAATCCAGCCCCGCCTGCAGTTTTTTAACTTCCCAAAAGTGGGATACCACATGTTCCGCCCCGGAAGCGGGCCGCACGCTTTGNNCAAAGCCCCGTCATTACCAGCGCCTCCATCACGGCTCCCGCACTTTCTTCATCTTCGGCGGTAACCTTGGGGGCTATGGCAACAATCTTTTCCACCGCCCGCCTTGAAAGCTCGGCCACACGCTCGCAGTAATATTCATCAATCAAAAGCCGGGCAATCTTCCAGTCAACCAAACCTATGTATTTGCCTATCATATCCCCGAACCCTGCCGATTTAAGCTCCGCCGGTGCCGCCGCCAGAATGCGGGTGTCCGCAATAATCACCGAGGGCTGAACGGCCGGGTAAGAGAATTTAAAATTGTTTTTTGTAATTGGGGCGGAATTTGAAGCGAAGCCGTCCATTGAGGGGGCGGTGGCAAAAACGGCAAACTCTTTATTTTGTCTGAAAGCCGCAAGGCGGCAGATGTCGTTCAGGGAACCTGTTCCAACCGACAAAATGCCCTCAACATCTTCACATGCGCCCTCAACTTCTTCCACCTGTTCCATATCCGCCCG
>DCTF01000095.1:180-30403 GCA_002329225.1 Ruminococcaceae bacterium UBA1447 | reverse complement strand
GTGGAAGCGGCGCGTTCGGATTTCAAAGACGGGGTATCAAAGGGCTTGGAATATGTCATTCTTTCTCTTGAACCGCCGCGAGAAGAAGTTTCGGAGGATCCCGGATTCAGCACCGATTTTATTGTGGATTATGTAAAAGTTTATAAAAAAGCCTGACCTGTTTCCGCCTTTCAGGGGGAGGCTGTGTATATCCGCTTAGACTTGGCGGCATGTTTTCAGATGCAATGCGGCGGGGCCGCATTGATAAATATGCAAGGGAGAGAATGAAATGAATGCTTTGCTGGAAAAAATATTTGCACCGCGGCAAATAAGGGCCCTTAAACAGGCAATTGCCGCCATTCTTGCGGCATTGGAGTTGTTCGGAGTGGTTTTATTTGATACCGCACAAACGCCCCGGGGGCCGGAGCTGGACTTAAGCGGTTATGAGCTGGTGCTTGAGGATGAGTTTGACGGCGACACTTTGGATCTTACAAAGTGGGCTTACAGAGGCAGCGGCGTAAGGCGGGCAGGTTTTATGTCGCCTGAACAGGTTTTTCTGGAAGACGGCAACCTTATAATAAGAGCTGAATACAAAGACGGCAGATACGGCGAGGGTTGGTATGCCGGTATGATTCGCACCGTGGAAGAATTTTCCGGCGGCGGCTACTTTGAGTGCCGCTGTATCGCCTCCCTCGGCGGCGGATTCTGGAGCGCCTTCTGGCTTAACTCCCCGGGTATGGTGAGCGCCGAAGCGTCAAACGGAGGCATCGGCGGTGCGGAAATTGACATTTTTGAGGCTTTCAACTACAGGACGCCTATTAAAAAGAACTCCGTTTCTCTCAACGTGCATGTGGGCGGTTACGGCGACGGTCTCAGGTCCATGGGACTGGGCGATTACAAGGTCAATAAACCCTATACGCAATACAACACCTATGGCCTGGAGTGGACCGACGAAGAGTATATCTTCTATATTAACGGAGTGGAAGCCGTGCGTTCAGACTTTAAAGACGGGGTATCCAAAGGGCTGGAGTATGCTATTCTTTCCCTTGAGACGCCGGATGAAGTTACGGCTGAACCCGGATTCAGCACCGACTTTATTGTGGATTATGTGAAAATTTATCAAAAGCCTTAAGGGAAAGTTCCCTGTTTAATTAACTTCCGAAAGGGGACTTGATTTGAAAAATCCGTTTCGTTTTTTCTTTTCAAAAGAAGCCGAAGAAGGCTATATCCCGAACAGAGAGCTTTTCAGTCATGCCCTCGGTCTGGCTGGGCAGAATTTAGCCTATTCTTATATCGCAGGCTGGCTGTTTTACTTTTGTACCAATATTCTTAAAATCGGCCCTAAAAAAGTCGGTATCATCACCGGTATTGCCAGGGCCTGGGACGCTGTCAATGACCCCATAGTAGGAGGCTACATTGACAAGCGGAAGAGCAAGCCCGGGCAAAAGCTGCGGCCTTATCTGATGTATCTTCCCCTGCCTATCGGCGTTTTTTCCGCACTGATGTTTATAGATTGGGGATTGAGTGAAACCGCAGCCATTGTCTATCTGATTGTGGTTTACCTCATTTGGGATACCCTTTACTCCTTTCAGGATGTGGGACTGTGGGGGATGGTCGCCATGGCCTCCCCCCATTCNNACACCTGCGCATGGCGCAGTGGGCGCAAATCGGCGCCGGAGCGGGTTCAACGCTCATGGGCCTTTTCCCTTTAATTTTAGGCGCACGTGAAAAGTTCGGTATAACCGAATCTCAGCTGTTTATGATTGCCGGCCTTGTCTGCGGCTTGGGAGGCCAACTGATATCCTGGGTCGCGGTGGGAGTAAAAGAAAGGGTGGAGAATAAACCCCAGGAAGACTCCTTGCTGGAAGGCATTTTAATGGTGCGCCACAATAAAATATTACTTATCATGGCCGTGGCTCAAATCCTCGGCGCATTAAGCCCGGTTATCCCAGGTATATATTTCTTCAAATACGGGGTGGATACCGTAAAGTTCGGCAGTGTTTCCATGAACGGCGAAACGTTGATGTTCTGGTTCGGTTTGGCTTCCGGCTTTCCCTATGCTTTTGCCATGTTTCTGGCTAAAGGCCTTTCAAAAAAACTCGGCGGCCCCAAGAATGTTTTTATCGTTTCAAAGTCAGCGGCGATAGCCGCAAGGGTTGCAGCATATTTTATCGGCTTTGACAGCCCTGCAAAGATTATTGCGGTAGCGGCTTTGCTTGCGATAGCAAGCTTCCCCGACGGAGCGTCGGAAATAGCGAAAAAATCCCTCTGGTGCGACTCCATAGATTACGTGGAGTGGAAAACGGGCAAGCGAACCGAGGGTATCTCTTTTTCCGTTCAAAACTTTTTGAGTAAACTTACAAGCGGAATAAGCCTGTACATAAACGGCATGGTTTTGAATTCTTTGGGATTCAAGGAGCATTTCGGAATAAAAGGGCAGCCGGCCAAGTTTTATAAATATCAGTGGCCTATTTTTATACTTGCCCCTGCGGTAGGTATGACCCTGTTTTTACTTACAATTCTGACCATTAACTACCCGAAAGAACTGAAAGAACAGGTGGAACGGGAACTGATTGAACGCCGTGCCGCCATTGCGGCCTCTATTGAAAAAGAAAATCCGTCCGGGGAGTAAACCCGAACGGATATCAGCAAGATAATTCAGCTTTGAATGAGCCGGGGAAGTTACTTCTCCGCCTGCTTGGAGTATTTTTTAAGGTAAACAAACCGCATCAGCCTTGAATGAAGGGCCGATATGGGAAGATTGACATTAAACAGTATGGTGGCGAGAGTTACCATGCTGTTTTTTTCAGTTATCATTTCCACCGCTTCGGCATCCTTTTCATCAATGCCGCAGCAAAGGGCGCCCCCGTCTTTAATCAGTACCGCATGACGGCCCTTGAGGGCTTTAACGCATTGTTTGGCTGTTCTTTCAGCATTGTTTTTGTCAAAATCGGCAACCCTTGCGTCAACGCCTACAATCTGTGCAAAGTCATCCACCTGGGGTTTCAGCGCCTGCCCTCTTTGAGAAACGGCATATATGGCGGGAGCGATAGAGCGGATAATGCAATTAATATCGGGGCGGTCAAGGTAAACTGCGCGGTGGAGAACTGCCTCCGGGGAAAGGGAAGATGAACCCGACAGAGAAGCTTGTTCAGTTTCTTTTTCCGTCTGAGTGTAGTTTAAAACAAAACCGTCGCCCTGCCTTCGGCTGATGCAAGCCTCAAGTGGAGGAACGTCGGAGGAGCCGAACTCTTTTTGCGCTATTCCCCGGGCAAATTGCTCCATGGAATCAATGTCGTCCCTGTAGATTTTTTTGTACATTGTAAATATCTGGAGTTCACAGACCTTTTCCAGAGTTTGGGCCGCCGCAAAGGCGGCTTCACTGTCTTCTCCAAAGCAAAGAGCACCGTGGTGAGCCATGAGCAGAGTCCTGATGTCGTCCCGTTTTAGGGCATTCGCTACATTTTCAATCAGGGTCTTTGAACTCGGCAGGCCGTAGCCGGCAAAGGGCACGTTCGGGCCTATTATCTTTGCCGCCTCTTCGGGTATATAGCGGATGTCGCAGTGCAGGGCGCTTAACACGGAAGCGCTGTCCTGATGGGTGTGGATAACAAAGTTAATATCCGGACGGGCTTTGTAAACCTCCGCATGCACGCCCTTTTCCCCCGAGGGCTTTACATCCCCTTCCCAGGCAAGGGTTTCAATATCCATGGGAACTATCTGTTCCGGGGTCAGGCTGTCGTAAGGTCTGCCGCTTGGGGTGATGACAAAAGTTTTTTCGTCCACCCGGCAACTCACGTTACCCCAGGTGCGGGCAATAAGTCCTTCTTTGACCAGGCGGTTACCCGCATCGATAACCATTTGTTTGGCTGTGTTAATGTCCATTAAGACCATCCTTTCGGGGAGGGGAATAAAGAGTAATTAAGTTTATTTTTCTTCAATTACGCCTACATTTGCGAACACTCTGTCAAATGCGGCGAGGGCTTCGTCAATCATTTCTTCCGTATAGGCCGCACTGGTGTAAAGCCGGCTGCCCGCCAGAGTGACCAGACCTTCCGCCATGTATGCGGCGCCCATGTGCTCCATCTCTTTCTTCCTTGCGGAGGTGGCTTTAAGCACGTGCATGATGCCCCAAGGCTTTTTCCAGTTAATGGAGAAGTGCATGGTGCCCACGGTTTCCAGATGGCAGATTGAACCCTGGTTGAAGGCGACAAAGGGCAGGTCATATTTTTTAATAAGTTCTTTTAGCCCTGCGGTGAGCCTGTCGCCCATTAAGCCCGCTTTTTCACAGGCNNCAATCATATAGTAGCCCGCTACGCAGCTAAGCGGATTTGCCGCCATGGTGCCGCCCACGAGGGCCTTTTTGTGTTTGCTTCCGCCGGCAATACCTGCGGAAAGGTACTTCATATATTCTTTTTTACCGCCTACGCCGCCTGCGCCCGGATAGCCGCCGGCTATGACTTTGCCGAAGACCGTCAGGTCGGGGGATACGCCGAAATAACCCTGAGCGCCGGACACGCCTATGCGGTAAGCCGTAACCACTTCGTCAAAAATGAGAAGGGCTCCGTATTTTCTGCAGAGGGCTTCAACGCCCTTGTTAAAGTTGATATCCACGGGCCTGGTGCCGCTTTCGGGACCTACAGGCTCAATCATAACCGCTGCCGTGCCGCCCTTTAACTTGTTGGCCCTGAGTTTGCGCTCCAAGTCTTTAAGGTCGTTGGGGAAAAACTCCTGAGTATCCCTGAAAATATGGAGGGGAACGCCGCTTGCCTGGGTCCATTTGGAACCGGGTATGCGTATGCCGTAGGCCAGCTGATCGCTCCACCCGTGGTAAGCGCCGCCCATTTTAAGAATTTTTTTATTGCCGGTGGCAAGGCGGGCTATACGTATGGCAACCATGCAGGCCTCAGTGCCGGAACCTAACATACGGAACATATCCACACTTTCAAAGTTGTCTTTAATTTTTTGAGCAAGTTTGTACTCGTACTCATGGAAAAGACCGGTGGAAGGGCCGCAGGTGTTAAGCAGTTCGATTACCTTCTCTCTTACCTGAGGCGGATTGCTGCCCAAAACTGTGGGGCCGCCCGCTTGCAGAAAGTCGAAGTAACGGTTGCCGTCGATGTCATAAAGATAAGCGCCTTCCGCCTTGGTAAAAACCAGAGGGAAAGGATAGTTGAAAGCGAGGTTGTGCTGTACGCCGCCGGGAATGGCTTCAACGGCTTTGTCAATAAGGGCTTTGGAACCGGTGCATTTTTTGCCGTAATACTCCTCCTCGTATTTTTTAAGAGCTTCCGGCTTGATAGAGTAGATAGGTTTTTTTATGAGCTCGTCAAGCTCTGCCGTAACCTTAGCGGCATCATGGTACTCCTTGATTGCATATCCCTGTTTCATCTTTTAAAAACTCCTTTATCTTTTATATTCTTATTAATTTATTTCAATCAGGCTATGCCCAATTTTTTGGCCATTTCCGCAGTTTTAAGTTCCAGCAGTTTTGAAACCCCGTCTTCCTGCATGGTTACACCGTAAAGCATATCGGCTTCTTCCATAGTACCTCTGCGGTGGGTTATAAGAATAAACTGGGTGTCCTTAGTCATGCGCCGCACATATTTTGCAAAGATACTGACGTTATTCTCGTCCAAAGCGGCCTCCACCTCGTCGAAGATACAGAAGGGGGAGGGGGTAACTTTGAGGATGGCAAAAAGCAGCGCAATTGCCGAAAGCCCCTTTTCACCGCCGGAGAGCAGGTCTATATTCTGTATGTTCTTGCCCGGCGGCTGAACCTTGATATCAATATTGCATTCCAATATATCCGACGGGTCTTCAAGCACCAGTTCCGCCGCACCGCCCTGAAACAGCTCTCTGAACGTTTCGCCGAAATGTTTGTTGATTTTGTGGAACTCTTCCCGGAACTGCTGGGCCATTTTGACCGTCAGTTCCGCAATAAGTTTGTTAAGCTCATCCCGGGAGCTTTCAATATCCTTAATCTGCCCGCCTAAAAACTCATAGCGTTCGGATACCTCTTTGTACTCTTCAACGGCGCCTACATTGACGCTGCCCAGGGCTCTGATTTTGTTGCGGATTTCATTGAGCGTACGCTGAGCTTTTGCGGGTTCTTCTATAACTATACCGAGAGCCTCGGCCTCCCGGCGGGTGAGCTGATATTCTTCGTAAAGTTTGTTCTGGGCGTTTTCCAGCTCTTTTTCCAATGAAACTTTGCGCTCTTCCAAACGGGCAAGTTCCCCTACAAGTTTTTCCCTTTCATCGCTTGCCGCCCTTTCTTTGGCTCGAAGTTCGGTGTTTTGCGCTTCAAGCTGACTGCGGCGCTCCACTAATTGAGCAACTCTCTCCTTTGACTGACCGCTTTCTTCCCGCAGTTGCGCCGCTCTTTGTTCCATTTCGGCAATCTTCTTTTTCAGTTCAATACTGCTTTGAGCTATGCGGCTGATTTCATCGTTGAGCGACCCCAATCTATCCGCATGGCTTGCCCTTCTGCGCCGCAGGGAAGCGACAGACTCTTCCCGAGCCTGAATGTCTTTTTGGGCGGCCACAATTTTTAACTGAATCTCGGCTTGGATACGGGCAAGTTCTTCCCGGCGGGAATCCAGAACTTCCCTCTCTTTAGAAAGGGAGCCGGACTGTTCTTTAAGCTCATCTATTTGTTTTTCAATCCCGGCAACTGTCTTCCTTTTTTCTTCAATCGCTTCTGCCAGCGCCGCTGAGCGTTTAAAGGCATTGGCCTTTTCTTCTTCCAATTCCTCTACGGAGGCGGAAACGGCGGCTATACGGTCCTCAACAATTTTGAGTTCCCCTTCCCGGCGTATGACTTCCTCCTGAGTTCTTGCCAAGTCCGCCTGGGAGGCATCCAAATCCGCCTGGGCAGCGGAAAGTTCTTCGCTTAAAACTTTATATTCGGCTTGAGTTTCACTTAATTTTTTATTCAGGTCCGCAACAATCTTTTTAAGGTTCTCAATCTCATTCGGGCGGCTTAAAATTCCCGCTCCCTGTCCTCTTGAGCCGCCCGTCATTGAACCGCCCGCATTGATGACCTGTCCGTCCAGAGTGACAATACGAAAACTGTGATTATATTTTTTAGCCATGGCAATGGCGTTGTCCAGATTGTCCGTGACAACAGTAAGGGCAAGCAGTGATTTTATAATGTCCGTATACTGCTTATCAAAACTTACCAGACGGTGGGCAACATCCACAAAACCCGGGCAGTTTTCCATTCCGCGTTCCCGCAATTCCCGGGAACGAATGGCGGTCAGCGGCAGAAATGTGGCGCGGCCCTCTCTGGTTTCTTTTAAATGTTCAATGGCCCGCTTGGCATTGTTTTCGTTGTCGGTTACGATGTGCTGCACTGCGGCGCCCAGGGCGGTTTCCACGGCGACGGCATAAGCGTCTTCGACGGATATAAGCTGAGAGACTGGCCCGTGTATACCCTGCAAGGTGCCCCGTTTTGCCTCCCGCATAATGGCCTTAACGCTGCCGAAATAACCTTCCATGTTTCTTTCAAGGTCTTCAAGCATTTTGGCCCTTGCATTTTTTTGGTGAATATCCAAGTTCAGGGCATCAAGCTCTTTTTTAACCCCGTCGGCTTTGGCGCTCCTGGATTGGACGCGCATAGCGTAGCCGTTTACCGCATTCTGATAGCCTTCGGCTTTTTCCCGCACAAGTTCCAATGTGTTTGCACTGTCCGCACGGTTTTCTTCAAGCTGATTCAGCATCTCCCCGCGGGAAAGTCTGGCCTCGTCTATGGCGGTGATTCTTGCGGTTACCTCCTCTTTAGAGGATAAGTCGGTGGACACGGAAATCCTCGTTTCCGAAAGTTCCGCCGTCAATTCCGCTATTTTTCCGGAAAGGGCCTCGGCTCTGCCGGCAAAGGCCGTATCNNCGATATCTTTTGCCGCCGTTTCCGACTCCAGCTCGTTAATGCGGATTTGCTCAATGAGAGCCTTAATCTGATCTTCCACCTCGCTGATTCGCTCGTCAAGGTGAGATTCGGTATCGGCCGCCTGCTCCATATCCTGAGTTATGCGCTCAATGGACTGATTGTTGTGAGCGATGGTGTTTTTTTCCACCGCCACCCGGCCGTCTATCTGAGCGGCTTCCTCCTCAAGGGAGGCCGCCCCCTGGCGTATTTCTTCAATTTGCAGGGTGATGTCTCTGGAACCCTGCATTATCTCGTCCGCTTGGGCCTCAATATTCTGAGTTTCTTTTTGAACACTTTCATATTGACCGGCAACAAGGGCCATCTTATCTTCTTGTTCCCGTAGCCCCGCAATGGATTTGTCAATTCCTCTGAGCCAAAGCCCGATTTCCAGATCCTTTTTTTCTGCGGACAGGGCAATAAACTTTTGCGCCTTTTCGCTCTGTACTTTTAAAGGCCCCACTCGATCCTCAAGTTCCGCATAGATATCCCTCAGGCGAACAAGGTTTTCCTCCGCCTGGAAAAGACGCCTGGAAGCATCGGTTCTTCTGTAACGGAATTGAGCTATACCGGCAGCCTCTTCGAGCATTTCCCGGCGCTGTGCGGATTTGCCGGAAACAAGGTCGGCTATGCGGCCCTGCCCCACTAATGAATATCCGTCCCTGCCCAGCCCCGTGTCCATAAACAACTCATGAACATCTTTCAGGCGCACCGTTTCCCCGTTGAGGATATATTCGCTTTCCCCCGAACGGTAGTAACGCCGGGTGACAATAACCTCGTCGCTGTCCATTTGCAAAGTGCGGTCCGTGTTATTCAACCGCAAAGAGACCTCAGCATAACCCATGGCTTTACGGGTGGAGGTTCCGCCAAAGACAACATCTTCCATTCTTGCACCCCGCAGGGATTTTGATGACTGCTCACCCAATACCCAGCGCACCGCATCGGAAATANNTATATTAAGCACCCTGTCGCTGTTGTCCATAATAAGGCTTACCTCCGCAAAGCCCATGGGCTTTCTGTCGGCGGTACCGCTGAATATAATGTCCTCCATCTTTGAGCCACGGAGGCTTTTTGCACTCTTTTCACCAAGCACCCAGCGCACCGCATCGGAAATATTGCTTTTGCCGCTGCCGTTCGGGCCGACAACGCCGGTAATCCCCTTGCCGAACTTCAATACGGTTTTATCGGGGAAAGATTTGAACCCCTGCATTTCGAGTGCGGTTAAAAACATAGCTTGCTTCCTTTGTATCGCATTTTATGCGGTAATTATTTTTTTGCCGCGTCAAAGCCCCATAAGCGCTAAAGCTTCCTTGGCGGCTTCCTGTTCGGCAATTTTTTTACTCTTGCCTTTACCTTTGCCGATTACATTGTTGTTGAGATGTACTTCCACGGTAAATACTTTGTTATGATCCGGCCCGCTTTCGGCAACGACAACGTAATCGAGGGTTTCTTCCGGATTTTTTTGAATAACCTCTTGAAGTGTTGTTTTGTGGTCTCTCAGAGTGTCGCTTTTAAGGGCGGAGATTTTTAAAAACGGCAGAGCAAAAGCTTTGGCCGCCCCCATGCCCCCGTCAAGATAGATTGCGGCAAGCAGGGCCTCAAAAGCATCCGCAAGGATTGAGGGACGGCTGTCCCCGCCGGTAATTATTTCCCCCTTGCCTAAAAACAAATATGAACCGAGGTTAATCTTCTGTGAGTAGCTGAACAAAGATTTTTCACAAACGG
Source organism: Ruminococcaceae bacterium UBA1447 (assembly GCA_002329225.1). GTDB lineage: Bacteria > Bacillota > Clostridia > Oscillospirales > Acutalibacteraceae > UBA1447. Next base: position 20,772 of record DCTF01000095.1, on the reverse strand, counting down.
CGGCTGCCCGGAGTTTTGTCAACTCGCCCTCGGGCAGACGGGTACGGTCTTTGTAAAAATATTCCGCCGCAATAAAGCCCAAAACGGAATCTCCCAAAAACTCCAACCTTTCATTGCTTTCACCGGAGGAAAGGTTCTCATTGGCGTAAGAAGAATGGGTAAGCGCTCCGATAAGAAGTTCCTCATTCTTAAAAGTATAGCCTATTGCTTTTTGAAGTTCTGCCAAAGGTGGTTGCATATTTCCTCCGAAATGTGTGCCGGTGTTCAAGTTTTAAAGATTTTGTCTGTCAGGCAAGCAACAAACGGTTTAAATCATCAAAGCCTCGCCGGGCAAGCGTTTCATAGCGTAATTGTTTATCTTTAATGCGTTCTTCCAAAGGAGGTAAAAGCCCGAAGTTGGCTCCCATGGGTTGGAAATTGCGGGTCGGGGTTTCGCTTATATGAAGAGCCAAAGCCCCTGTCATGGTAGTTTGCGGTAAAATAAGGGGAGGTTTGCCCTCAAGAGAACGGGCTGCGTTTAATCCCGCAACAAGGCCGGAAGCGGCGGATTCCATGTACCCCTCAACTCCCGTAATCTGTCCCGCAAAAAACAAATCAGGTCTTTGCCTGAAAGAAAAACTGCGGGTCAAAAGCCGGGGAGAATCAATAAAGGTATTGCGGTGCATGACCCCGTAACGGGCATATCGGGCATCTTTAAGGGCGGGAATCATGCCGAAAACTCTTTTTTGCTCCGAAAACTTAAGGTTGGTCTGAAAGCCTACCGGATTGAGCAGTTGCCCGGCGGAATCCTCTTTGCGAAGCTGAACTGCTGCCCAGGGCCGGCGGTCCGTTTTCGGGTCCCGCAAACCTACGGGGCGCAGCGGGCCGAAACGCAGGGCATCGGCGCCTCTTGCAGCAAGGACCTCTATGGGCATACAGCCCTCGTAAAAATCTCTTTTATCAAAGTCGTGAAGTACGGCTCTTTCCGCCGTTATCAGTTCCTGCAGAAAGGCCTCGTATTCGGCCTTGTTCATGGGGCAGTTAATATAGTCATCCTCACCGCCCCTGTCGTAGCGGGACTGCTTAAAAGCGGCATCCATATCCACGCTGTCGGCAAAAACGATGGGGGCTGCGGCGTCAAAAAAACTCAGGCGTCCGCCGCAAAGCCGGGTAATATCCTCCGCTAAAGCATCCGAAACCAAAGGGCCCGCCGCAACAATCACCTTGCCCGAGGAGGGGATAGCGGTCACTTCCCGTCTTTCAAGGTTAATGAGAGGATGATTTTCGATCTTTTCGGTTATCCTGCGGGAGAAATCTTCCCTGTCTACCGCCAAGGCTCCCCCGGCGGGGACTGAACATTCCCGTGCGACCGGCAGACAAAGGCTGCCGAGGGCCTCAAGTTCCGCCTTTAGCATACCTGCCGCTGAAGAAAGCCTGGCGGCCTTAAAGGAGTTGGAGCAAACAAGCTCCGCTAAAAAGGGTGAACCGTGAGCGGGGGAATATTGATGAGGCTTCATTTCCGCCGANNACAGAGTTACCGGGAAACCGGCGTTAGCAATCTGCCAAGCGGCTTCCACTCCGGCAAAACCGCCGCCGATAACCAGAACTCCCCTCATTCTCCCTCTTGCTCCTCCTTGGCTTTTTTATTTTTTTTCGGAGCCTTTACTTCGTAACCGCAACCTTCATTAAGGCATACGGTTATGCCGCCTTTGCGGCTGAAAAGCTCTTTGCCGCATTCGGGGCAGGGCTGGTTAAGGGGTTTATCCCAGGTGATAAAGTCACAGGCCGGCCAAGCGCTGCAACCGTAGAAAGTATAACCCTTGCGTGATTTTTTTTCAATAACTTCGGCCCCGCATTTCGGGCAGGCGGCTCCGGTGTTCAAGGGGGGGACGGGTTTTGTGTTTTTACACTCCGGGTAACCCTCGCATGCCAAAAACTCGCCGAACCTGCCGTTCATCCTTACCATGCGTTTGCCGCATTTTTCACAGAGAAGTTCGGTGATATCCCCGGGCAGGCGGATTTTGACACCCTGCATGTCTTCTTTGGCTTTTGTAAGGGTTTCTTCAAAATCCTCGTAGAATTCCTCAAGCATACCCAAATAATCGGTGGTGCCCTTTTCCACATCGTCCAGAGCGGTTTCCATTTGGGCGGTGAACTTCGGGTTTACGATTTTTTGGAAATGAACTTTTAGAATTTCCGTAGTGACAACGGTGCCCAATTCGGTGGGGCTTAAAACTTTGGCCTGCCTTTGAACATAGCCGCGTTTAATAATGGTGGTGATAATTGTGGCATAAGTGCTGGGCCTGCCTACGCCGTTTTCTTCCAGAGCCTTAATGAGGGTGGCTTCCGTAAATCGGGCGGGAGGCTGAGTAAAATGCTGGTTGGCTTTGAGTTCCAGCAGTTTAAGGACTTCATCTTCTTTAAGCTCCGGCAATCTGCCGCTTTCCTCTTCCTCGTTGTCCTTTTGCTCNNCGGAAAATATACAATACTTGCCGTCAGCCAAGTCTTCTTTTTTGGCGGCGGTTATCTCGCATTTGGCGGTGGCCTGAATGCAGTCGGCCATAAGGCTGGCAATAAAGCGCATCCAGATAAGGGAATAAAGTTTATACTGGTCGGAAGTAAGGCTTGCCTTTGCCTGATCCGGTGTAATGGAGGGTATAGTGGGGCGTATAGCTTCATGCCCGTCTTGAGCGCTCGCCCTGGAACGGAAATATCTGGGGGAGCCGGGCAGATATTTATCCCCGTAAGTTTGAACAATATATTCGTTGCCTGCGGCTCGGGATTCTTCGGATATACGCAGGGAATCCGTACGCATATAGGTTATAAGACCCGTGGTGCCGATGCCCTTTATATCCACACCTTCATAAAGTTCCTGAGCCGCCTTCATGGTGCGCTGAGCCTGAAAGCCCAGACGGCGGGATGCCTCCTGCTGCAGGGTTGAGGTAATGAAAGGAGGAGCGGGACTCTTCTTTCGGGTTCCCTTTTTAAGGGACTTGACCGTATAATCGGCGCCTTCGAGCCGGGCGAGATATAAATCCGCTCCCTCTTTGTCGCTGATTTTTACCTTGCCGTTTTCGTCGCCGGTAAGGGCTGCAATAAAGCTCCCCTTTTCCGAAGCGAGGTTGGCGTCAATGCTCCAATATTCTTTGGGGATAAAGGCGTTTATTTCCGCCTCCCTGTCCACAATAAGGCGCACGGCCACACTTTGCACACGGCCGGCGGAAAGATTANNTTGAGATATAAAGGGACTCATTAAGTAGCCCACAAGTCTGTCCAGAATTCTTCTTGCCTGTTGGGCGTTTACAAGATTCATATCCACCTGACGGGGATTTTTAATGCCCGCTTCAATACCGGAACGGGTGATTTCATTAAAAGTGACACGATTCTTCTGCTTGGAATCCAAGCCTAAAAGTTCCGACAAGTGCCATGAAATGGCCTCCCCTTCTCTGTCGGGGTCGGCGGCAAGAAGAACGCCGTCGCTTTGAGCGGCCTTTACCTTGAGTTCTCTGACCAGCTTTTCCCTGCCCTTTACAATCGCATACTTGGGAGTAAATCGATTTTTTATGTCTATGCTCAGTTTTGCCGGAGGCAAATCCCGCACATGTCCCATGGAGGCGGTGACTTCATAATCGGCGCCCAAGTACTTCTTGATTGTTTTTGCTTTTGCCGGGGATTCCACAATTACTAATTTTGACATCTTACTCTCCTAAAAACTGTTTTGCTATATATTTATTCTTTATATGAGCGCATATCTTTTTCCGGAAGTTAATTCGGTATAACCTGTAAGCTCAAGTTCCGTCAGAGCGGCAAGAACCCGGGAAGGGTCAAGACCGGTGGCGCGAACCAAATCGTCAATATGTGTGGGTTCCGGGGTAAGTTTTTCATATACAAGCCTTGTATTTTCTTCGGTATCTTCGGGCAGCGAACGCCGAACGGGCTTGTTCGGTACGGCGGCATTTGCCGGCGAATCTTTTCTCTGTGCCGTTGCTCTGCCGGTATTCCCGAAACCGCCGGACTTTACTTTAACACGGGAAAGGGAATCCTCAAGTCCTCCTAACTTCAAAACTCCCGGAAAGAACCCCGTATATTCTTCAAGTATATCGAGAGCGGAAAACACGGGCTTCGCACCGTCCCGCAGGAGCTTGTTGGTTCCGGTAAAAGAAGAGTTTGTTATGTTGCCCGGCACTGCAAAAACATCCCGCCCCTGTTCCAAAGCAAGGTTGGCCGTTATTAACGAACCGCTGCGTTCACCCGCTTCTATAACTACGGTTCCGAAACTTATGCCGGAAATAAGCCTGTTGCGAATGGGGAAATTATGTGCTGTCGGGAGAGTTTCAGGCGGATATTCGCTTATCACCGCACCGCTTAAAGCAATTTGTTCCCTGAGAGGACGGTTGCCGGGAAGATAGTTGGCGCTAAGTCCGCAACCTAAAACCGCTACGGTCTTTCCTCCGCCGAAGAGCGCTCCAGTGTGTGCGGCGCTGTCCACTCCCAGGGCGCCGCCGCTGACAACAACCGCTCCCGCCTCGGCAAGGGAGGCGCACAGTCTGCCTGCGGCATCAACTCCGTAAGGGCTGGCGGAACGGGTGCCCACAACCGCTATGGGAACCGCCTGAATAAGGCAGCTTAAATCGCCCCAAACATAGATGACTGCGGGATAATCGGGAATTGTCAATAAAAGTGCCGGATAATCGTCCCTGTCGGGAGTAACAATTTGCCAGCCGTTGTTATCGCATAGTTTCTGAAGCGGTAAGGTGTCTTCAGGCGAATTTTGTTCCAGACTTCTGATCTGTTTTGGGTTGAACAGACCTGAAAGCTTCCATTCGGTGCCGCCGGCTTCATACAAGGTTTTGGCGCTACCGAAAACGGAGAGAATCTCCGCCGTATTTGACCTTACACCTAAACTTTTTTGCAACCAAAGCCAATAACTGCGTGTGTCGTCACTCATCTGACAAGCTCCCACATAACAATTGCGGCCCCTGCCGCCGCATTAAGAGACTCCGCTTTACCTTTCATGGGTATAAGTGCCGAATCGGAGCATACAGCCCGTGTTTGCGCCGTAATACCGGCGCCTTCGTTGCCTATTACGCAAATTATACCTTGAGCGCCGTTTATGCTGCTGAACACATCGGGGTCTCCGTCCAACACGAAGGCCACGCAACGAACTCCCGCTTCGCTTGCCTGTTTAAGAAAGGCGGGCAAATCATCGGTTTTGAAAATCGGCAGACGGAGGGAAGAACCCATGGCGGCACGCAGAGCCTTCGGGTTATATACATCACAACCCCCTCCGGCCACAATGCCGTCAATGCCCAGGGCTTCCGCCGTTCGGCAAACGGCGCCTAAATTAGCGGGATCCTGTATGTTTTCCAATGCAATATAACGCCCGCAAGAGTTTATTTTATCCGCCTGCATGGAGTTGTCAAGCATTTCGCAAACACAGAACACGCCCTGGTCGCTGCGGGTTTCGGAAAGTTTCGCAGCCACCTCCGGGGTAATCTCATAACATTCCTCGGCATTTTTTTGTATCAGGGATAAATAATCGGGATATTTTTCAATTGCCTTGCGGGTTGCAAATACTCTTGCAATTTTCACGCCGCTCCCGGCTGCGTCCGCACAAAGCCTTGCTCCCTCCAACAAAAAGAGACCGGTACTTCGCCGCAAGGAGGCGTTTTCTGCAAGACCTGCGGCCTGTTTGATTTTTTCATTTGTGCGGCTGCTGATAATTTCCATTAGCTTTACCTCTTGATGAGTTGCAAAGGGGAAGAATAAGCGTGACTATATATTGTATGCCGAATCGCTATATAATATATTACCATTATTGTCAAGCCCGATGTTTTTACAAATAAAAATGCGGGCCGAAAGGCNNGGCCCGCATTTAGCCGTCCGTATTCAGGAAGCGAGTGCCGATTTAGCCTTTTCAACCAGGGAGGCGAAAGCGGCGGGGTCGGAAACGGCGATTTCCGCAAGCATTTTGCGGTTCAGGCCGATGTCGGCCTTTTTCAATCCGTTGATAAAGGTGGAATAGTTCATCCCGTTGATTTTCGCCGCAGCGGAAATGCGGGTTATCCAAAGACGGCGGAAGTCGCGTTTTTTCTGCTTGCGCCCTATATAGGCGTATTGGCCGGACTTCATTACCGCCTGTTTTGCAGTTCTGAAAAGCTTGCTCTTGGAACCGTAGTAGCCTTTGGCGAGTTTAAGGACCTTATTCCTTCTTTTGCGCGTCATAACAGCGCCTTTTATGCGTGCCATTGTAAATTCCTCCGTTTTTCAACAATTTGCCTTTCATTTATTTATAAGGAATAAGGCGTTTAATCTGTTTTTGGTTTGTGACATCGGCCACGGTAGTCTTACGCAAATTTCTCTTGCGTTTTGTTGTTTTCTTAGTGAGAATGTGGGACATGTTCGCATGGGCGCGAACGGGTTTCCCGGTTTTTGACAGCTTGAAGCGTTTTTTAGCTCCGCTGTGGGTTTTCAGTTTAGGCATGATTTTCCTCCTATGCGGTTAAAGTTTTTATTTTGCGGTTTTCGGGGCAAGAAACATCAGCATTTGACGGCCTTCAAGTTTGGCGGCTTTTTCAACGGTTCCGAATTCCTCACAAGCCGCAGCAAAACGCTCCATGTTATCAAGACCGATTTGCGGATGAGCCAATTCCCTGCCGCGGAATCTTATGGAAACCTTGACTTTATCCCCGGCGGTCAAAAACCTTTTTGCATGACCGACCTTTGTTTCAAAATCGTGGGTGTCAATTTTAAGGGAAAGTCTTACTTCCTTGATGTCCACGGTTTTTTGCTTTTTTCTGGCCTCTTTTTCGCGTTTTGTCTGTTCGAAACGATATTTGCCGTAATCCATGATTTTGCAGACGGGCGGATTTGCCTGAGGAGCAATCTTGACCAGATCAAGAGCCCTCTCCTCTGCAAGCCTGAGCGCCTCTTTTGGGGGCATAATACCCAGTTGCTCGCCGCTTTCGGATATGACTCTTACCTCTTTGTCGGTAATCTCCTCGTTAATCTGCACTACCTTGCTGCTGATATGAAAACACCTCCGTTAAACCGAAAAATTAAAGCGGGAACAGCCGACAACTGTCCCCGCAAAAATCAACACTCCGAAGCATAAGCCCCTTTTTGTATTGACCTCGCGGCGGACAAAACCCCGCAGGTGAGAGCTGAAGGCAATTATTGCCGGCCACTCTGCTTTGTTGCAAAAGGAATTATAACGGCACCGAAATGCTTTGTCAAGCATTTTCTGAGTACGCAACTTAATTTACCGATTTACCGATTTATGCACTAAATCCGATTGGCATGGAGGCTTTTTGCGGGACCGTGTTCGCTGCAACCAAGTCCTCCTCCGTTAATATGTAATCCGCATCGACATTTTCGGCCTCATCGCCATAAAGCCTTGAGGCATAACCGAGAATAGCATTTTCAATAAGGTTTCGGCAAAATCGTCCGTTCCCCACGGCGGGATTTCCTGCGGCTCCGTTGCATATGAAACTCAGTTTTTCTACGGCTTTGCGGTCTATTGAGAACCCCCTCTTTTCCGCCTCAAGCTCACAAATGTTGACCAATTCCTCAGCGGAATAATCGCTGAACTTGACCGTGAACGGAACACGTGACCTGAGTCCGGGGTTTCTCGAAAAGAACTCCTCCATCTTATCGGGGTACCCTGCAAATATTACAACCGTATCCGCTCGGTGGTTCTCCATCTCCTGCACAATTGTATTTATTGCCTCATCTCCGAAACTTCCTGACCAATGTTCAACAAGAGAATATGCTTCATCGATAAACAGCACTTTCCCTTTTGCGTTTTCAAAGACGGTTTTAACCTTGGCTGCCGTCTGTCCTGTATATTCCGCAACAAGATCCGCCCTTCCGACTTCCACGATCTCTTTGCCGGAAAGAAGCCCCGTTTCGTTGAAAATTCCTGCCATAATTCTGGCTACCGTAGTTTTGGCGGTGCCGGGATTGCCGATAAATTCCATGTTCATAGCAACGGGAATCGGTGTTTTACCATGCCGGTGCATATCCTCTTGCATCCTTGCAAAAGCTGCGATTCGCTTAACCTGTTCCTTGGCCTCTCTTATTCCGATCAACTTATCCAACATATCCGTATAGCTGGACGCTTCAAGTGCAACTTTTTTGGAAATGTCGGGAATTTCTGCCAGTCTGTGCTTAATTTCGTCCAGACTTTTTCTGCCGAGATTTTTAATTTTATAAAAGTCTTCATCGCTCATCCGGCGTAACTGTTCAATGGTGTTGATGCCGGCACGCTTTAAAACATTAAAGGAGCGTACACTTAAATCCAAACTTTCAATTATATCTTCAGCGCTGTTTTCGGAATTGAGTTCTTCGCCGGTGTTGTCATTATCATCATCTCTTCCTGTACCGGACCAATCAAATTCATCCTCATCATCGGACTCATCTTCACCCTCAACAAACCAAGTGGACTCCGGCAAATCAAACGGAGAATCTGTTGTCGGCTCTTCGGATTTTTGGCGGAAAATCCCCAGTAATTTGATTACGGCTTTATGCAGTTGATATTCCGGCAAGCCGCATGTGCCCGATACCTCATCTGCTTCTTGTACGACGGTATCGGGAAAAACAAGAGATATCAGACTTCGCATTCTCAGCGACATTTCTTCCCGGAAGCCGAAACGCACTATCCCCATGCCGCCTTGTGCTGCACAACCGGTTCCGGCGATGACGCAAATGCTCGCACCGATAAGGCTCATTTCCTTACACATCTCATTGAAATACGGCTCTCCGGCTTGATTGCCGTTGTATGCTTTGTCTTTAAGAGAGGTTTTATCGGCCCGTTTTTTGTTTGCACCACGAACATCGGGGGAAGGTATAAGTTCATAAATTTTCGGATATTCCTGAAAAGCATTGTCCGATACAATCGATTTTTCCGGGACAATCACTGCATAGTTGCTGAAAATCCAGTTGAAATCTTCCCGGGTAATTTTGGTTTCCGGGCATGCAAACAGATAGTTATCATATGTGTTTTCCTTATCCATCACAATTTGCCACCCTATAAATTCTTCCTCACCGAGAAATTTTGCGGCTTGAATAAATCGTTCACTTACACGATACGCTTCCTGATGGCCGCTTTTATAATGCGCCAATACTCCGGACAAGTATTCCATGCGTATCCCTGATTGATTATTGCTCATATGCTGTGCCCTCTTTCATAAAAAAATATTGGAAAGTGTTCCCTGTATCGCAATCCGTTCCGGCTATTCCCTTGGCACGCTCGCCGCATTTCTGCGGGTCATGGCGATTGCTTCCCTGGGCCGGCCGCCGGGGCGTTTGCGGATTCAGTTGTCAAGGTGCGGGTCAAAGCACAGCAAAAAGCCGTTGCTTTGATAACCTTTGAATAAATGCACTCCTCCCTTGGAGTGAAATTCAAACATTATCAAAGCAACGGCTTTAAATTAACAATATTTAATTTTCGAGCATTATTCTAAACTAACTTTAACGGGAATGCAATACCTTTTTTACAATTTTTTTTATTTTTTTGTATTTTTAAATCTAAAATCCGTTAAACCTGTTGCAACTATGCTGAATCAGCTGTCGGTTCCGGATTTTCCCCGGCGTCGGCGGTTTTTCTTTTTTTACCGTACACCGATTTTACGGCCATCGCTAAACCTAAGTACATCATGAAAAACTGCAGGATTTTTGCGCCGTAAAGCGCATAATCAAAAAATCCGAACACCAGAAGCCCGGTTAAGCCCGCTAACAGAGCCACCGCCAACGGGCGCCCCTTTTTTGAGCGGAAGCAAACTACAATCAGATCTATAAAAGTGCATATAATAACGGCGACAAAAAGTGCAATGCCGATTATTCCGCCCTCCAGAAAAAGCTGCAGAACAAGGTTATGGGCATGGGGCTGATGAATTTCTCCCCGCTCAATAAGGATGTGCCGTATGTTTTCCACCCCGGGCCCCAATCCCCAAACCCAGTGTTCTTTTAACAGGGCTATGCAAATCTCCCAAATCCGGGAGCGGGTGACCACCGAAAAATCACGAAGATTAAGTAGAGAGAGCAGGCGTCTATACACGCCGGAAGGGAAAAGCCATAAAAATACGGGGCTTGCGACAACAATTCCCAAGGCCTGTTTCCAACCCATAAAAAGCATTACAAACACAACTACTATAACGGAAAGATAAGCTCCTCTGGAATAGGAGGCGGCTATCCCTCCAACACAGGCCACTACACAGACAGCTGAAATGAGCTTTTTCTTCCATGTTTTGCCGTTTGAAAAGCAATATACTGAGAGGGGAAGAACCATAAGCGAGTAGCAGGCCAAGAAGATGGGGTTTGAAAAGGTAGAGTTTGCCCTTTCCCGCGCCTGAACCGGGGCATGTACAGGGAGCAATGCCAAAATTTTGTCAGGTAAAAGGCGATTGACGGCAATGTCGGCGAGAAAAACATCCGCTTTGCCCCAGAATGGGTTAAAGAAGGTTCGAAGGGATTCGTTAATGTAGCCGCCGAAGTGAAAAAGAAAAATCTGGCCGACTGCAATACAACCGACAATACCTCCGCAAAGTGTTATGGCGACAACGGCGCCTCTGAGGCTGCCCTCATCTGTCAAAAGATTACTGACCGTCAAAAACCCTAAAAACATCAGCGACCATAACAGTGAAAAAACCAGACTGCTTATACGGTAATTTGAACGAGGGATACCTAAGAATTGCCAACATAAGAAAATGACTGCTAAAATTTGCTGATTGCGGGGCGTAATTAGTATTGATTGACTGCGGGCATAGCGAAAAAACAGGATAAAAGCAAAAAGAGTAGTCAGTGGCGCCAGCCATTCCGGCAGCAAAGGGGCAAAAAGAAAAATCGATAATGCACCGTACCGCACTCGTCTGTCTTGCGACAGAGCAGCAAATGCCCTCAAAACCGCAATCCCCCTTCTATCTAAAAGCTTTTTACCATTATACACAAGCAATCGGTATAATTCAAACCCGTTTTTGCAACGCAAAAGATACCTCTCGGAAGGCGATGCAGACTTAAAATCAGTTGCATTTTCAGCCTTATTCTTATATACTGATGCTGTTTTTAGAGATATTTGTTTTTTCTTTGTAGCGGTCATAACTACTCTTGTCAAAAAAACAAACCGGGAGGAGCCCCGGCGAGGGAGGGATTTTTTGAGGAAGAAAATACTCGTTGTTTCTCAATGTTTTTATCCCGAACAGTTCAGAATTAATGATATTTGCGAAGATTGGATCAAAAGAGGTTATGAAGTAACCGCCGTTACGGGTATACCAAATTACCCTAAGGGAAAATTTTATAAAGGTTACGGCCTTTTCAAAAAACGCAGGGAAGAGTATAAAGGGATAAAAATTATTCATTTGCCTATGATTCCCCGAGGCAATAGCAAAATTCAGCTTGTTCTCAACTACATCTCATTTGTTGTATCGGGCTTTTTATGGAGTGTCTTCACTCGAGAAAAGGCGGATGTAGTCTTTGTTTATGCTTCATCACCTCTTACTCAGGCGCTGGTAGGTGCGAGCTTTGCAAAGAAGAATAAAATCCCCTGCTTTCTCTACGTGCTGGACCTTTGGCCGGATACGGTGGAATACATTACAAACATTGAAAGCCGGTTTATAATGGAGCCGTTGGGCAGGGTGTGCGACTATATTTACAAAAAGAGCGATAAGATATTCACATCTTCAAAGAGCTGTGCGGCAGCGATTGAAGAACGGGGCATAGACGGCGAAAAAATCTTTTTTTGGCCCCAATATGCGGAAGAGTTTTTCAAGCCGTTGAGTGAAGAAGAAATAACCACAAAGGTAATCCCGAAAGACGGGAAGTTTAATATAATTTTTGCCGGCAATATAGGACAGGCTCAGGGTCTTCATATTCTGCCGGTTACCGCAAAGATGCTTGCCGATAAAAAGATTCCGGTCAGGTTTTGCATCATAGGGGACGGCCGTTACAAAGAAAACCTCATGTTTGCCATAAGGGGCAACCGGGTGGAAGACAGCTTTCTTATGATTGACAGACANNCGGTGGGAAAGGTTCCCGAACTGATTTGTGCCGGGGATGCCGCCCTTATCACTTTGGCGCCCAGCAGGGTTTTTTCAATGACGATCCCCGCCAAGGTTCAGTCTTGTATGGCTTGTGCAAGGCCTCTGATAGGTTCCATAGACGGTGAAGTGCAGGCCATTATAAACGAGGCTGGCGCGGGAGTCTGTGCGGATGCGGGAAACGCAAAAATGCTCGCCGAAAGAATTGCTGAATTGGCCGCAACCTCAAAAAAGGAACTTCAACAAATCGGAGAAAACGCTTATAAATATTTTTTAAGCAATTTCGAACGTGAAAAGCTTCTTGACCAAATGGATGACTGGCTAATGAACGCCTAAGCAATACTGCAAATTTTATGTAAGTTTAAGAAAGGCTACAGAGGTTTTATGAAGGTTCTTCAGATTAATTCAACCTGCGGGTACGGCAGCACCGGGCGAATCGCTGTGGAACTTGGCGCTTTTCTCTTGGAACAGGGGCACGAGTTCCTAATAGCTTACGGCCGAGGTACGGCGCCTGAAAATGTTAAAAACTTGCGGATAGGTTCCGATATGGGCGTTAATATCCACGGGGTTTTAAGCAGAATGACCGACAGGCACGGTTTTTATTCGAGCCGTGCCACTAAAGAGTTTATTAAACGGGCTGAGGAGTATAACCCCGATATAATTCATCTCCATAACATTCACGGTTACTACATTAACATAAAACTGCTTTTCGATTGGCTTGCCCAAGCAAACAAACCGATAGTGTGGACTCTTCATGACTGCTGGGCCTTTACCGGACATTGCTCTCATTTCGATTTTATCAAATGTGAAAAATGGAAAACAGGCTGCTTTTCCTGCCCTCAAAAGAATGAGTATCCGACGAGTTTGTTTTTGGATTCTTCAAAGAGAAACTATGAAGATAAGCGTCGGCTGTTCACCTCTGTAAAAAATATGACTTTAATATCTCCCTCTCAGTGGTTGGCGGAGTTTGCAAAACAGTCTTTTTTAAAGAAGTATAAGACTGAAGTTATAAATAACGGTATTGATTTGGAAACATTCAAGCCCCTCAATCAGGGCAAATTCCGCAAAGACAATAATTTAGAAAACCGCTTTGTGGTTCTCGGAGTTGCAAGCAAGTGGGAGGAAAGAAAAGGACTGGAGTTTTTTGTATCGCTGTCCGAGAAGATTGTCGAAAACACAAAGATAGTTTTGGTGGGGCTCAACGATAAGCAGATTGTCGGTCTTCCAAAGAGTATTTTGACAATCAAAAGAACCGACAGTGTTCAGGAACTTGCGGAGATTTATTCAACGGCGGATGTTTTCGTCAATCCCACCATGGAAGACACCTTTCCTACGACTAATCTGGAGGCTCTGGCGTGCGGGACTCCGGTTGTTACCTTTGACACGGGTGGGAGCCCGGAAAGCATTGATGAAAAAACCGGCTATATTGTTGAGCGGGGCAATACTGATTTACTTTTAGAAAAAATTCAATCGGTGCGTGAAAAGGGGAAAGCTGCTTATACGGCAAACTGTGTGAACAGAGCGAAGGCAAAATATGGAAAGACCGACAGATTTGCAGAATACCTTGCGTGCTATAAAAACATTCTCGGTTAAGGCGAAAATGTCTTCTATATATTTATTTGGTTTAATAATATAATGAATCGTATCTGCAACTTTACGCAGGCAAGAAACATATTGAAAGAAATAAGAGATTTGATAAAATGAAAATACTATATATTTCTTCCGTGCCGTCTGAAAAAGAGTTTTTAGCCCTGAAGGGCAAAGTTCGTAAGGGAGTCAGTACAACCGCTTACGGAATGGAAGAGGCGGGGATAAAATTTCATACATTGATTCAGCAGGGTTTGATTGCCGATAACAACACGGAGGTTCTTTCTCTTGTCGGCAGAACCGTTTCTTTCAAAACGCACAAAGGACTCCTGATTAAAACAGAAAAAGAAGACAAGGGCTCGATAAAATACAAACACTTGGCTATACTTAACCTACCGGTTCTTAAACAAATCTGTCTTGCAATATCATTCTTTTTCAACACGTTGTCGTGGCTACTGAAAAACAAGAATGAGGATGAAAAGCTTATATTAATTGATGCCGCTTATGTAACGGTTATCCCCGGGGTGGTACTTGTCGCTCAAATACTTCGCTGCAAAAAAATCGGTATTTTTGCCGATATATATGAATATATGGGCGATGTAGTCAATGATCAGACAAANNCTTGCAAAAATTATCAGAAAGCTTGTTTCAAAAAGCTATGCCAATCTTGACGGTTTTGTAGTAATAACTGAAAAGGCAAATTCCGTGGTCAATAAAAAGGGGAAGCCGTATATGGTATTAGAGGGGCTCGTGGATATAAAAGAAATTGATTTTGAGGAAAGCTTTTCCTTTCAAGAAAAGTCCCCGAGAGTCATTATGTATGCAGGTGCATTGCGGGAACAGTACGGACTCAAAGCGCTTGTAGACGGCTTTATAGCTGTGCCCGGGGAAGACTTGCGGTTGGAAATTTATGGCGACGGAGATTATGTGCCGGAGATTATTNNATTATTAAGGCCGCACAAATTGACGGGCGGATAAAATATTTGGGCAGGGTCGACAACAAGGAGGTTGTGGAAAAGGAGCGTCAGGCTACTCTTTTGGTGAATCCGCGCCCCGTGAATGAGGAGTTTACCCTCTATTCGTTTCCCTCAAAAAATATGGAATACATGGTTTCCGGGACTCCCGTTTTGACAACAAGGTTGCCCGGGATGCCAGAAGAGTATTATAATTATGTTTATACTATTGGCGGAGAAGGCGCCGGGGCAGTGACGGAGGCATTGAAAAAACTGTTGGAAAAACCGCAGGAGGAACTTTTTAAAAAAGGCGAAGCGGCCAGACGATTTGTGCTTAACAAAAAGAACAATGTTTTACAAGCGGAAAGGATTAAAAGATTACTCGTATGAAAAAACAACAAATTGATAAAAAAAACAACAAGGGCAAAAAACAACCCACCCTCTTAAAGCCGATTTTGTTTTTTGCCGGGTCAAATGACGGGGAACTCAGCATCCGTTTTGAGGGAATCATGCGGTATATTCCGCTGATTGTCTGGGGGGGCTTTTTTCTCTTAACTATATTAAACTTCGCCTTTGGCCCTTTGGACTGGAACATCAAAAACCCTCTTAAACTGTATAGTTTTTTAATTGNNCTTGCGTGTTTTCGTTAACTGCGGGGTATTTGGTTGCCGTTGTTAAGGGAAGGACACCGACGGTCAGAGTCGGTATAGATGTTAACAAACTGCAAATTCTTTGTATAATAATATCATTGGCGATTTATATCCCGACTGTTTATACCAGAACGGGCAAGTTTTATCCGGACATTTACACCGGGCTGACAAACACAGGTGTGGCTTACAGAACCTCAAAATTTCATGCTGAAAACAGCTCGCCGCTTTTTGAATATATAAGATTTTTGCTTGGCCCTTTTCTTATAATGGTAACTCCGGTGACTCTTTTCTTTATGCCGAAACTTTCAAAAGCGACCAAGATTTTGGGCGTTATTGTAATAATCCTCACCACAATGATTGGCATCAGCCAGGGAATGAATAAGTATTGTGCCGATATGACCGCACAAATTATTATCTATCTTGCCTTGCTGTTTTTTTCAAAAAAAGAGAAAGGTCAAAACTTAAAACATAAACTAAAAACCCTGTTGCTTATGATTCTGGTTGTCGGATTATTTTTCGGTTATTACGCAAGCACAATGCGAAACCGTGTCTCATATGACTGCACGGCAGATTCAAATGTGACCTTAAGCGATGAGGCCACTAACAAAGCTATGGTGCAAAACTCTAAGATGAGCCATGCGACCGTAAGAGAAGACTATATTTTGTTTCGGTATCTTCCCGATAAAATCAAGTCTGCCGGAACATTTTTAGCAAGCTATGTTTCCCACGGATATAAGGGCTTATCGATTGCAATGGACCGGGAGTTTACAAGCACATACGGTCTGGGTTTTTCTCAGTTTTTCCGCCATAATATCTTGAAACCCTTCGGCGGTCAGCCTTTGGAAGAAAAGATTGAAAAAAGGACCTATGCGGATAAAACGAGGGCGGAGGCATGGTATACGGGGGAAATATGGTCGACCTTCTTTGTTTTTCCCGCTTCAGATATCGGATTTCCCGGTACCGTTCTTCTGGTCTTTTTCATTGGCTATCTCTGGGCACTCAGCTGGAAAGACGCACTGATTTCACACAACCCGTTTGCAGTCGCCACTTTTTTAAACCTGTGTTTTATGGTTATATACTTTTCCGCTAACAATCAGCTTTTTCAGGGCGGTGAAAGCTTTATCGGATTTACAGTCGTTTTTGCCGCCTGGCTTATAACAAGGTGGCAAGCAATGAAAAAAGGTAAAGCAATTAAGCTTGAAGGAGAGACCGCTGATTGAAAAAACCAACTGAAAGCGGAGGGGATTTCGCAAAAACAGGTGTCAAAAAAGTCCTCTCCGCCCTAATTACTCAAGCCGTCATATTGGGTCTCTCATTTATAACGGGCTTTGTTATGCCTAAATACATGGGGCCTGAGAAGTTCGGTTACTGGCAGATATATATTTTCTACATAAATTTTCTCAATCTGTTCGGGTTAGGTTTTAATGACGGCTTTGCTTTGTTTTATGGCGGTTTTAAATTTGAAGATCTGCCCTTTAAACGAGTGCGGAGCGGTATGCGAGTTTTTTATCTCTATCTGCTGGGGGTTACCGCCGCCCTGCTTTCTGTTGCTCCCCTTTTCGGCGCCGGTCCGAAAAAGAACATCTACATTACGCTCGCATTGAATGTCCCTCTTGCCTGTCTTACTTTTTTTGTTATGACCGTTTTTTTATCGGTCAACAAAACGGCTGTTTACAACGGCCTGAATTTTTTAATGAAGGCTTTGGCGACCGTCTTTTTTGTCGCTTTGCTTCTTTCGGGCTTAACAAGGCCGGAAATAATGATGGGGGCCGAAACGGCCGCCCGCATTATAGTAACTCTCATTTGCCTTGTTATCGGCAGGCGTTTTCTTTTTGGCCGGGATGTTGATTACAGGTTGGGCGTAAAAGAGTTTAGTGAGAAAACCCGCAACGGTGTGCATATAATGTTGGGCATTATCGCCTCGACATTTATACCCGTAGCGGGTCGTCTTGTTGTAGAACATACCCATCCGATAGCGGAATACGGGCTCTACTCTTTCGCCACGTCTCTGCTTACAATTGTCATCACTTTTACAAATACCGCCGGTGTCGTAATCTTCCCCGTGCTAAAAACTCTGCCGGAAAAGCATTTGCCCGCCCTATATCCAAAACTGTCTTACATCTGCGGCAATTTGATTTATGTCGCATTTTTCGTTTATGTTCCCTTTGTTATCTTGATACGCCGGTTTATGCCGGAGTATATTCCCATTTTTTCATACATGCATGTATTGCTGTCTATGTGTCTCCCCCTCGGGAAAGTTCATTTGCTGATTATTCCCTATTTTAAAGCGCTCAGGCATGAAAGAGCGTTTCTGCTGTTAAATACATTAGGCGTTGCGGTAATGCTGGCTTCAACCNNGCAGAACTTGTTTTCAACTCCGTTTTCGCCATTTCCGTTGCGATGGCTATCACCATGTTCCTTTGGTTTGCCGCAGCCGAAGCCTACATTGTTAAAAAAATGGGAAAAACATGGGATATAAAGACGCTTTTGCAGGATATTTTATTTGTTGCGGTGTTTATCCTGAGCGCCGGGTTCGGAAGTTTAAAGATGTTTTTGCTCATTTACGGAGCCCTGTTCGTTTTACACTTTATTTTAAATTGCAAAAATTTACGCTCGGCGGTAGGAGCTTTGCGCATGGCGGAGAACCCTTCCGAATCAATCGCATAGTCTATGCCTCGGCTTTTGCTCAGACTCCGTTTTAAGACAATTTCAACGAAAAAATAATTGCAGCTGAACTGCAAAGGGATAGCAAGCGTATGAAAGACAAAATTCTGCTTATCGGAGGCGGCGGTCATTGCCGAAGCGTGCTTGACACTCTGCTCGAACAGACGGGCAACGAAATGATTGCCGTGGCGGATGATTTTCTAACCCCGGGAACAATTGTTATGGGGGTACCCGTAATCGGCAACTGCTTTGATTTGGAAAAGTATAGGCTTCAAGGCTATAATCTGGGCTTTGTTGCCGTCGGAAGTGTGGGGCGGCCTCGGTTGAGAATCGATTTTTATAATCGGCTTGAAGAAGCAGGCTTTGAGCAACCGAATATTATTGACAAAACCGCCGCGGTGAGTAAATACACGAGCTTGGGCAAAGGGATTTTTGTCGGCAAAAATTCCGTAGTCAATGCCGGAGCAACGGTGGGCAACTGTGCAATCATAAACACGAGTGTTGTAGTGGAACACGACTGCAGACTCGGTGACTTTGTCCATCTTTCTTCCGGCACTGTTTTAAGCGGCGGGGTGATTGTGGGGGACAGAACCCATATCGGTGCCAACAGCGTAATCAGGCAGGAACTTTCCATAGGCTCCGACACTATTATCGGTATGGGCAGCGTAGTTGCAAAATCTATGCCCGAAGGGGTGACCGCCTTCGGAAGTCCTTGTAAGATCGCTAACAAAGAGGATTTATTCTCTTAAATTTCAAGGGCTTTTCCGGCGAAAACTTTGGAACGAGCTTCCTTTGTTTTGCTGAAAGATTAGCCGGATAAACATATGTCAACTAATAGCAAAAAAACTGCCGAAATTACGGCGGTTTTTAATTATAATGCAGAAATAGAAATAAAATTGAGGCGATAAATGGTAAAATATACCAAATGTGAAAAAATACTTGGAGGAAGTCGATGGCCGATATTTACACAGCTTTAACGGCGATAATAAAGGGGATGGAAGACAGCTTGAAAACCAACGGATTTCAGGTGGTTTATCCTGCCGGAGTCAAACGGGGGGAGTTGCCTGCCGTAACTCAGGGCGACCGCATTACCGTTGATTTTACGGGGGAAAAAGGTTCCCTGCGTCTTCGTTTTTTTGATGAAAAAATTGCCCTACTTTTTGCATCCGGAGGGTCGGAGGCTTCGGAGAGCGATTTCAAACAACTTGCTCTCTCCTTATTGGACCCTGAAACCGCAGATGACAAAGATTTACGCTATATATCCGGAGAATTGTCGGAAACGCTTAATAATCATTGCGGCGCCAAGACGGGAGCGGAAACCGGCGGCAAGCTCCCAGTTCCCGTTTCAAAAGCTGCCGCTAAGAGCGGTGCTCTTGCTTATGACCCCAACACGTTAGGCAACCGCTTCACCGTGCTTTACCCCGAACTCAGGGAAGCTTACAAGCAAAATGTTGAAAAGTACGGGGAGTTTTTAGCTGAGGACTTTTTTCTTTCAGTGGGTAATCGGGCGGTAATATCTACGGTGAAAAGCAGAGATAACGCAAAAATCAAAAAGCTCTTTAATCTTTTGAACGAAATTTATGGAGACGGAACGAACGAAACCCAGAGTATCATTGCAGTGACCATCCTCGGTTCATTTAACAACGATCAGGAACTTCTGGCCAACTGCGTTGAGTTTATGAGTACAGACCTTATAGGCCCCGTCCTTCAGGTTAACAAATATCTGGCTTCAAGGAGCGGAAAAGGGGCAAGAATGAGATTGGAAAACCCGCCCCCGTATAAGCCGAAAAAACAAAGAAAAAATCCTTTTACCTCTTCCCTGGGCTTGTAAACCGTTAGGGATAAAGTTATTAGAAAAAGACAAGGCGAAAACAGGAGGCATCGGCTTGAACGATAATGATTTAAACCTTATAAACAACGGTGAGGAAACTCTCGAAACTGCCGTAACCGAAGAATATGATGCCGAGCAAATACAGGTACTCGAGGGCTTGGAGGCTGTACGCAAAAGGCCCGGTATGTACATCGGCTCTACCGGTCCGAGAGGTCTTCATCACCTTGTATATGAAATCGTGGACAACTCCATTGACGAAGCCTTGGCCGGCTATTGTACCCATATTGAGGTGGAGATTGAACCCGGTAATGTAATCAGTGTGCGGGATGACGGCAGAGGCATACCTGTAGGAATTAACGAAAAATTAGGCCTGCCTTCCGTAACCGTAGTTCTTACGGTGCTTCATGCGGGCGGTAAATTCGGCGGCAGCGGTNNTCGGGAGGTCTGCACGGGGTGGGTTCTTCCGTGGTCAATGCCCTTTCCGAATGGCTGGAAGTGGAAGTCAGACGAGAAGGACATATACACTATCAACGCTTTGAGTGCGGTGAGGCGAAAACGGAGCTTATCGTAAAAGGAGAAACAAGCGAAAGCGGAACTTTAATCCGTTTTAAGGCGGACGAAAAGATTTTTACCGAAACTCTTGATTATGAGTTTGAAACTCTGGAGCGCCATTTGCGGGAATGCGCTTTCCTCAATGCCGGGTTAAGAATTACTCTCACCGACTCCAGGGACAGCGAAGATGTTGCGGAAGTCAGCTTTTGTTACGAGGGAGGAATCTCCAGCTTTGTGGATTACCTCAATCGCAGCAGAGGGTTAACCGTTCTTCACGATACGCCGATTCACATAATCAACGTCAGCGGCGACCGCTGTGCGGAAGTAGCAATGATGTACAATGA
>DCTF01000095.1:0-143 GCA_002329225.1 Ruminococcaceae bacterium UBA1447 | reverse complement strand
GGGTGTTCAACGACTACGGCCGCAAATATTCTCTTCTTAAAGAGGCCGACAAAAATCTCTCCGGCGACGATGTCCGTGAGGGCCTCACCGCCGTGGTCAGCGTAAATCTGACCGATGCCCAGTTTGAGGGTCAAACAAAAAGC
>DCTF01000093.1 GCA_002329225.1 Ruminococcaceae bacterium UBA1447 | reverse complement strand
CGTCAAAATCGTCGGGCGGGTAAACATTGACTCCGAAAAATCCTATATGAGGGTCGGTAGTCAGTTTAAGGGGGACAGCGCCGGTTTTAATATGAGGTTTTGCTCCCAAATCCAAAATCTTTCGGCAGGCGGTAAGCAGGGGAGTAAAGTTATAATCGTCAAGCACACTGCGGTCCAGAGGGTCTGAAAACAAGTCCCTTTGGGCATTGCCGCCGGTGGCGGTCATAAGCTGAATATACTCGGTGAACACGGTTGAATCAGCCAATTCGTCAATAAACACATCGCCGAGCAGATGATTATAATCCCATAAATTGGCGTTACTGACCTTGTTCCCGATTATCCCGCCGGGGGAGGAGGCATCAATTTTGAATTCAACATCGAATGTTTTATCAAAAGCCATAGAAAACACCTGCCCCAAAAGAGCTAAAATAAAAGCAAGGGCTGCTGACAGTATGCCCGTTTTGCGCAAAGAGAAACTGCGCATAACCATTCCCTCCTATTTAAACTGTTGCTCCGATTATAGCACGCTGCCTGCTTTGTTTCAACAAAACAGAAGGTATAAAAAGCATGAGCTGCCGCCACCTCGGTGACAACAGCTCGGAGCTTAAAAAATCATTCAAATCAAACTATCTTATGTAGGGTAAACCGTTAATCCTTTTACCGTTTACAATAAGATTAAAGTGCAGATGCGGCCCCGTGGAATTGCCGGTGGAACCGACACGGGCTATAGGCTGTCCGGCAGAAACACGCTGCCCGGGTCTGACGGATATTGAACCCGCCAAGCAGTGCCCGTATCCGGTTTTTACGCCGCCCCCGTGATCGATTTCAACATAGTGCCCCAAACCGCTGCCCCCGGTGGAAACTCTTGACACCACGCCGTCTTTAGCGGCAACAATGGGCTTGCCTCTAACTCCGGAACAGGCAATATCCACACCGTCGTGGAAGCCGCTTCTTCTGTATCCGTAGGGGGAACTTACGGTATAACAACCGGGTACGGGCCAGACAAACCCCTCTTTTGAAATGGACACTCTGTAACTACCCATACTGCTGGATACGGTGGTGGGCTTTGTGCCTATATCCACTTTTTGCGGTATCGGTTCCGATAATACGGTTCGGTCAATTTCTCTTGCGGAAATCCTGACACCGNNTTACCTGTTCCTTTATAGAAACCTTACCCGGAACACCCTTGCGGGTAATTCGTTTGTCGCCCCTGAAAATTCTCGGGTTGTTGTTTTTAATAACTTCAAAGGGGATTTCTTCAATGCGTACTTCCGGCTTCATCAGCTTAACCCGTACAAAGTTTACCTCCGCCGAAACCAGCAGAACCTGACCGACCTTTATAAGCTGAGTCGTGCCCGGATTCATGGCAAGCAGGGCCGATTCGGTTAAACCGTGAGCTTTTGCAATGCTGTAAACTGTTTCTCCAGCAACAACGGAATGATACAGGGCTTCGGCTTTTTTGCCGGAGATTTTATCTTTTAACTGTTTTGCATCGAGCATATTTGCCCCGGAGGGGTACAGGCCCTGAACAAAACGAACGTCCTCGACAAAGGCGGCTATGGTGGCGGGTTCCCCCGTCTGATAGGGTTCCAAAAGGCTGTCGAACACCGCAACGGCGTCCGTTTCGTTTTTAACCGCACCGAGGAATTCGTTGTCCACAAAAACTCCGCAGGCGTTGGTGAGTTCCTGACTTGAGTTTTCAATCAATTTGTCATATAGAGCCTGCTCGTCACTCAGCTTGTCAAGGGTTACCAACTCAATTTCAAATTTAGGTGTAGTGATGCCCGCCTGGGATGATGAAGTACCGTCTTCCTTTTCCGCATAGGAGGCGACATCTTCAATTTCGGTTATGCCGAACTTTTCGTTTGCCAGACTCTGAGCTTTAATATACACGGATTCATCCCTTATATTACCTATATCCTTGCCCTCGTATGTGAGTTTAAGGGAATAGGTGGCGCTGTTCCAATAGCCGAAGGCAAACCAGAGGATTACCAGCGCAATAACGGGCAACATAACATTGCCGGTGGATTTGAACATATACTTGTATTTATACAGTGCTTTTTTTGAATAATGCCAAAGGATGGGAAATACTGAAAGCCAGTTTTTCCTGATAGCTTCACGCAGATTGTTGGATACGGAACGAACCTCGTAGACTAAATAACGGGCTTCCCTTGTTACGGCATGGAAGGTTTTGAAAAATATTCTGTCCGCAGCCAAAACAAGAACACGGGCAAGACTTTTTAAAAAGAGAAGAGGCTTAATTGCCGTTCGTCCGACACGTAAAAAAAACCTTCTGCCGTACCTGAAGGTATACAAACCCAGGCTGTAGCAGAAGGTGTAAAATAATCCCGTTTTAAAACCGCTTAAAGGTTGGACAATATCTTCACTTTCATCAGCGGAACCGTCTTGCTCCGTACCGTCACTGCCGATATTCTCGCCCAAATCCTCCTGCGCATCGTTTTCTTCCGTTATTTCACTGACCTCAGCAGTGCTTTCTTCATTTTCCTCTGAAAAAGATGAAGTCTCCTGGGCGGAAATTTCAGCATCGGGAACCGACTTTTCTTCATCGGAACCCGGGTTTTCCAAAGCGTTGTCTTCTATATAATCTTCGTTATCTTTTATGTTTTTGTTATCTTCTATCACTGAATCGCCTCTTTTCGACCGAAGTCGATTAAACGGAAACACAGGGCATTATAACTTATTACCGTTGTTTTTTGTATCTTAAAAAGAAAAAAAGAAAAGAGCCGCAAGAAAAGAGGGCTCTTTTGTCAGTTCATTCCCGAGGGGGAAACGGTTTTAAAAAGCTGATTGACAGCGGTTTTTAAAGCCTTGTTTTCCGGCAACTCCAACCCTCGGTCCTTCTCTACTATTTCTTTTGCCGCCTTTAAAGCAACAACAAGGGCGGCTTTGTCATTGAGCATATCGGCAATTTTCATTTCCGGCAGACCGTGCTGACGGGCGGAGAAAAAATCCCCCGGCCCGCGTAACCGCAAGTCTTCATCGGCAATTTTAAAGCCGTCCGCAGTGCCGGTAATAATCCTCATTCTCTCTGCCGCTTCTTCATTCTGAGCATCGGATATGAGAATACAGGTGGAACGGTGTGCGCCTCTGCCTATCCGGCCCCGCAGCTGGTGCAGTTGAGACAGACCGAAGCGTTCAGCGTTTTCAATAACCATTATTACGGCGTTGGGCACATNNTCCACCCCCACCTCCACCACGGTGGTGGAAACAAGCAGCTGAATTTCGCCTTCGGCGAAAGCCGTCATGACCGAGTCTTTTTCTTTCGCTTTCAGCTTCCCGTGCATAAGCCCCACCGTGTATCCTTTGAAAGCACCTGATGCAAGTTTTTCGGCATATTCCTTGGCGGCAATAAGCTCGGTTTCACCCTCCTCCACAAGGGGACAAACAATATAGCCCTGCCGCCCCTCGTTCAGGTGCTTTTTTACATAGTTAAAAACCCTGTCCCGCTTGCCGGAATCCACCGCATAAGTTTCAACGGGCTGTCTGCCCGGCGGCAGTTCATCCAAAACGGAAACATCCAGATCGCCGAATACAATCAGGTTCATAGTGCGGGGGATAGGTGTTGCTGACATAACAAGAACATGGGGATTGTGCCCTTTTTCACCTAAACGGGCACGCTGAACCACGCCGAACCGGTGCTGTTCGTCGGTTACCGCCAAACCGAGGTTTTCAAATTTTACATCTTTTTGTATCAAAGCATGTGTTCCCGTAACAAAGCGGATTGTGCCGCTTTCAAGTCCTTCCTTTATCCTGCGTTTTTCGGCGGCAGGGGTAGCGCCCACAAGCAGTGCCGGCTGTAAATCCGTACCTTTAAAAAGTTTTGAGAATGTGCGGTAATGCTGACGGGCAAGTATTTCCGTCGGTGCCATAAGTACGCTCTGCAGACCGTTTAATGCGCAGTTGTATATAAGGGCGGCGGCAACGGCCGTCTTGCCCGAACCCACATCCCCTTGCAGCAGGCGGTTCATGGGGTGGGGCTTAGCCATATCTTCCACCGCTTCCTCTACGGCTCTGCGCTGAGCCGATGTGGGCTTAAAGGGGAGAAGTGAAAAAAAGTCCTCACTGTAATCTTCCTTAATTGCGGTTGCTTTGGCGTTGCGGTTTTTACCCCTGGTCATAATAAGCCCCAGCTGAAGCAGCAGCAATTCCTCAAAAATCAGTCTGTTTTTTGCCCGTTCAAGGCTCTCAAAGTCCGGAGGAAAGTGTATATCCCGTATTGCCCGTGTTTTTCCCTCAAGATTATACTTCGCAAGCGTTGCGGCGGGCAGAGTTTCAGGTATGCTGTCAGCGGTCTTTTCCAAAGCGGTTTCCATAAGTTTTTCCAACGCTTTTGAGTTAAGCCCCGCCGTTTGAGGGTAAATCGGGCGAATACGCTGTTTTAAGCCGGGGATTTCAATATCGGGCGCAAGCATTTCCCTACCGAACAAGCTGTATGTAATTTTACCGAAGAAAAGGTATTCTTCCCCTTGGATAAGCTTTTCCGCAGCATATTTGTTGTTAAATATCGTGATTGTAAGCAGGGTATCCCCGTCGGTGACTTCGGTCTTATACAGGGTCATACCCTTGCGAATGAGGTGGGTTGTCGGGTTACGCCTGACAATCGCCTTTACGCAGCAGGGGATGTCGGGCATAGCCTCGGCAATAGGAGTTATTGTCCCCCAATCCTCATAGGAACGGGGGAAAAGGCTTAAAAGGGAGCGAATATCAAAAACGCCCAGCTTTGCTAAAAGCCGCGCTCTTTTTTCGCCCACACCTTTCAGATATTGTATCGGTGTATCCAGAACCATGGTATTACCGCCTTAAGAAAATGCCCAGCTGTCTATGCCGAAGAATAAATCGGTACTGATGGCTTTTTTAGCCGCATTAAGTTTTCGGTTGTATGCCACAACGCCGTTACGGTAGCACAGGGGTATAAACGGCGGATCCTCATTGAATGTATCAATAAAACCGTGCATTTCCACCTCGCCCGCCAAATAGCCGGAATAAGCCTGAGCGGCGGCGCCGTAAGGATCTATGCCGAATGATAGGGCGCCTCCGGGGCTTAAAAATGGCGACAGATGCATATCGGGATTTAACATAACTTCGCCTATGTACATATCAAAACGCCTTGCCTGAATTGCGGCGGTGTACTCTTCGAATTTAAGCGGCGTTACCTGCACACTTATGCCCGACTGAGCCAGGGCATCTTTAATTATTGCCGCCGCCGCCGTTTTCAGGGGATTATCTTCATTTACAACAAGGCTGAATGAAAGCTTGCCCCCGGCGGGCGAAAATCTGACACCTTCATTATTCACTTTATCAAATCCGGCTTGTACAAGTAACTGTATTGCAGCCTCCGGATTAACCTGATAAACATGTTCGGTATCATCATAAAAATCCGGATTAAAGGCGGTAAAAGCGGGGCGGGCATGCCTTTGGAACGCAGTTTCGGCAATAACCTTTCTGTCCGTAAGCATTGCCGCGGCTTTCCTCACCGCAGGATTCTGCAAACCGGCTTTGTAGACATTAAAACCCAAAAAGACCAGGTTGTTAAGCCCTATATCAAAGGCGTTGGCTTCCGTTCTCCGATACACGCCGTCACTCATATCAAAAAAAGCGCAGTCGATGTTGCCTATTTGCAGGCTTGCCGCAAGCGCCTGCGATTCGGGTGAATCCGCTAAAAGAATGTTTTTAACAGAGGGC
This sequence comes from Ruminococcaceae bacterium UBA1447, assembly GCA_002329225.1. Classification (GTDB taxonomy): domain Bacteria; phylum Bacillota; class Clostridia; order Oscillospirales; family Acutalibacteraceae; genus UBA1447. Next base: position 1,533 of record DCTF01000093.1, on the reverse strand, counting down.
TCAAAGCCGCCGACCCTTGAGGGGTTATAGGCCAGACGATGCACGCCCTCGGATTCTGAAAGAATGTAGCGCCCGTTGCCTGCGGGAGCAGGGGAGTTGTCCCCCTTTTTTATTATAGGAAAATTCAGGCAGTTTACCCCGAAAGGTGAAGGCGATTTAAGAATAAAAACCAAACCGAGTTCGCCGGTCTTTTTTACCCAACTGAAATTTGACAATCGGGCGGAATAATTGGGTGACGACCTTGCCTGATTAAATGAATATATCACATCATCAGCCGTCACTTTTTCCCCCGATGAAAACATAACGCCGTCCTTGAGCTTTACCTCAAGGTTCAGTCCGTCTCTGTTGTAATCCTCAGCCAAAACGGGGATAGGTTTATAGCTTTCATCCAAAGCAAACAGACCGTCATATATGAGAGTCGATAAGTTAAAATTCAACAATCCCGTGCTTTTGTAAGGGTTCAAGGAATCCGACCGGTTATAGGGTAGTTTAAGCTCACGGTTTTGTGTTACAACAACACCGCTGCCTCCCTCGGTAGTCGCAGTCGGGTCTTCCGGATCTTTCCCGCAAGCGGAGAGAATAACGCACAGCGACAACACGGCGGATATTATCGGAACGGATTTTCGCAAAAAACGCATAAAATCTCCTTCTTAAATAACTGTTTACAAAGCCTATTTTATACCAACACAGCGTTTATTGCAATGAAAGCGATATATTAAAAGCAGGCGGTTTTTGCCTGACCGCCTTGCATTGAAGGGCTTAAAGTTTTATAATCCAAACTAATAACAATGAACGAAAGGATAAAGAATGAAACTCGGTATAGTAGGTTTGCCCAATGTGGGCAAAAGCACGCTTTTTAATGCGATTACAAATGCGGGTGCTCAGTCCGCAAATTATGCCTTTTGTACAATCGAGCCTAACGTCGGTGTTGTGGCCGTGCCGGACTCAAGGCTGGATGTGCTGACCGGAATGTACAATCCTAAAAAAACCGTTCACGCCGTTGTGGAGTTTGTAGATATAGCCGGCCTTGTAAAGGGGGCCTCTCACGGGGAGGGGTTGGGCAACAAGTTTCTCTCCCATATCCGTGAGGTTGACGCCATTATACATGTGGTGCGCTGTTTTGAAAACGACGACATCATTCATGTGCAAGGGGATATAAATCCGGAGCGGGATATTGAAACCATCAACCTTGAACTGATTTTTGCCGATTTGGAGCTGATAGAAAGACGTCTTGAACGGACTGCAAAGGCTTTAAAGGGCGACAAGTCTTTAGCAAAAGAAGTTGAGCTTATAGAAAGAGTAAAAGACGAACTGGAAAAAGGCAAACCCGTGCGCAATATTGAGGTAACCCCCGATGAAAAAGAGATTTTAAACACCATAGCCCTCCTGACTTCCAAACCGGTTATTTACGCCTCCAACATGAGCGAAGAAGATTTTGCCAACAAAATCGTCAATAACAGGCATTACAACACGGTGCAGGCCATAGCCCTAAGCGAGGTGGCGGAAGTACTCCCGATTTGCGCCGAGTTGGAA
>DCTF01000062.1:25193-52757 GCA_002329225.1 Ruminococcaceae bacterium UBA1447 | reverse complement strand
TAAAAGATTTATATGATTATTGCCCTGTCGTCTAATCGGTAGGACTTCAGATTCTGGATCTGACTATCATGGTTCGAGTCCATGCGGGGCAGCCAATTTGGACGTTCATTCGCACCCAGAGCGAGTGATGCATTGACCCCGCAGGTTTTCTGCGGGGTCTTTCCATTTTTAGGGGTATTATCGGCGTCTTTATGGGCAACCTCGGGCAAACTGCAGATTATCTCTTCAAAAGGCTGTCCTACGTACATTTTAAGCTCGACCCGGTCATCATAAATGGTTATGGACTTGATCAGGGCCTGCAATAGGGCTTTCTGGGCTTCCGGAGGGGCTTGGTCGAGGTATTTTATGGCAAAGCGTATGTTTGAGTGCAGGAACTCGGCTGAGTGCGCAGAAAGCTGGGCAACCTGCTTCTGGGCTTCAAGCTTCGACAGTTTTTCTTGGAGTATCAATATTTCGGTATCCAGCGTTTCCATTTTGGCTTTATAAGCCGGGCCTTTTGATATGGTGCCTTCCATCGCAAGGGTGAGCAGTTTTTCTGATGCTTCTCTTGCGATTTTTAATTTCTCCTCGATATCTGTGACTTCCTTTTCGATTTTATCCAGTTTGTGCCGGGCATCTAGAATTGCATCGCCAATGGCGTTGACGAGGATTTCTTGGTCATTAGATGCCTGCTTGAAAAAATCGATTACGGCTTTATCGAATCCGACAGCCGACAGCTTGATTCCGTCACAGCCCATCTGCTGATGACTGCGGCTACAAAGATAGTAATGGAATTTCTTGCGGCCCCGGCCGTAGACAAAATACGTGATGTAGTAACTGCCGCATTTTCCGCACCGCACCAATCCGTTTAAGAGATGAATATATTCTCTGGGTTGCTTGGTGAACTTATGCCCGGGTAATTTTCCTTTGATCATCATATTTGCTCTCTCCCATAAGGCATCATCCACGAGAGGTTCGTGGTTGCCTCTATGCATTTCACCGGCATAGCGCATGATACCCTTGTAAAATGTATTTTTAAGCATTGCCGCTATACTTTGCTTTCTCCACATCCCGCCGTTCGGAGTAGGGAGTTCCATCCGCATCAATTCCGTTCCGATATCGCCTAATGATTTATTCTCGGAAGCCATCCGCCAGATAGTTTTCAATTTCGGGCCTATGTCCTCATCGATGATGATTTTGTGAGGCTGGCGTCCGTTCGGCAGAGGCGCACCGTCATCGATGAGTTTGTATCCGAAGGGGAGCGCGCCGCCGACCCATCTGCCTTGGCGCGCCCGGGCAACGCATGAGGCTTTCACGCGTTCGCCGGTCAGCTCGCGTTCGAAGGCAGACAATAATCCAAGGATTCCTATTACGACTCTTCCGATGGCTGTTGAGCTGTCGAGGTTTTCTCTTACCGAAATAAAATCTATTTCTTTATCACGGAATAAATCGATGAGCATGTAAAGATCGCGCGGGTTGCGTGTGAGGCGGTCTAACCGGAAGAATATTACTCCGTCGAAGGACTTTTTTTCGTGGATATCTTTGAGTATCGATTGTATNNGCCTGTTTAAATCTTTACCGGAATATCCGTCATCATTGATGATGCCGCGTTTGCCGAACTCGGCCATTTCGTAACCGAAGGCATCGATCATGTTTTTGCAGTGATGAGCTTGCGCATCAAGGGTCGTGAAATCACCCTGTGCCTGATCATCGGTAGAACAGCGCGTGTAGATTATGTATCGCTTCTTTTTGTTTTGTTTGGTGTTAAGAATCAATCCGATCCCTCCATATCGTCTGACCGACGATCTTTTCTTTCCGTTTCATGCTCGTGCCCGCAATTCGTTTCTTCTCAAGGACCCCAACCCTATAATGGAAAGCATTACAAGTCAAGCTATATCAACCAGTTAAAGCTCAATTCAGCACAGCGGCATAAATCGGGCCTCTCACTATTCCTATACAGGAAACGGCTTGGAATTGGCGGCGTTTTTTCATTCTTAAAAAATTCTACCGCCAGTTTTGTAATAACTCCTGTATGGGTCTAGTGGAGGCAGAAAAATGGGCAGGAGGCATTTAAATCACTTCAAAAGACGTTTCGGCGATCGCAAATTTGTAATTGTTTACCCGGAGAAGCCTCTTGAGGGGGCAGCGCGGCGTCTTCAAAACGAAAAAATCGCACAGGCTTTCGTTTCCGTCTTGGCTGGCATTCTTAAAAGGGAGCCTACTGCCAATGAAATATCCGGCAAAGAAGATATTTCTAAAACACGGGAAATTCAAGCATGAGGCGCCAAGGAATCAAAACATGGTTGCGCTCGAGACATTTAACTTAAGGGGGTGTCTCGATCAGCCAACATTACAAAGGATTATTTCAAGAATGGGAGATAACTGTTGCACGGTGTCTGATCAAGGAATTTCAGGGCAGCTGGAAGATTTTTGCCCGCGAGGATTTCGAGGATCTTATGCAGGAATGCCTGACGCATTGGTTCTTTGTAAAGGAGCAGTTCAATCCGGCGAGGGAAGTAACCGTTAAAACATTTATGAAGCGGGTGGTGAAAAATAAACTTTTAAACATTCTTGAAGAGAGGACAGCGAAAAAACGGCAGATTGATTCAAAGAGCATTTCGTTAGATCAGCTTTTGGAAGACAGCAACGGAGCGTCCGAGAGGTTTATCGCAGTCGAGAGCGGCATTATGAAAACAATCAAAGATATGGAATTACACGCGGCGTTATCGAAAGCATTCAGCCGGTTATCTATACGGCAAAAAGAATTATGCAGGCTTTTGGGTGAAGAGGGTCTGAGTGTTTCGGATGCGAGTAAACGTTTGAGCATTCCGCGCCGGACGCTGAGGGATGAGATTCAAAGAATACGGGAAGTTTTCCGCAAGGAAGGGCTCGAAGATTACCTGAAGTGAGCAAACGTAAGGAGGAAGAACATGGGAGAGGTCGGCAGATTTAGTTTCAAAAAGGATGTACCGGGAGAATTGATCGAAAACAGGCTTGCGCTGGCAATTCTTGCGGCCGAAGGCATTCACGGCGAAGAGAAGGTCAGCGTCAAGGATATCGGCTATATCGAGGCAGGCAACCGCGCGGTCGTCGATGTTTCCTGCGAGGTCGGCGAGCATGTGGCGCAGATATTCATGCGGTTTATGACCAAAGAAATCGGGCGCAAAAAGTTTGTCTATGAACGCATGCCCAAGGAGGAAGGACGATGAAGATCAATAAGGGATGGAAAGAAATTTATAAAAACCTGAGCTGGTATAACCGCCGCAAATTTGTTGAAGCAAACCGGCCGTTCGGCAAGGACCCGAAAGAATTTAAAGAGCTGGTGATGTGGATACTCGCTGGCCTGTCTATCTTTGGTGTTGTGTTAAATGTGCATAAAGACCCTGCCGGATTTCTGGTGTGGATGTTTACCAATGCCTGCTGGGCAGTAATCGATTTCCGGAAGCGTTTATACGCTCAGTCGTTTTTGTTCGTTGTGTACTTTTTCTTGGCCTTGTGGGGCTGGATCAGCTGGGCAACATGAATTGTCCGAGGTGAAAAAAATGGAGATGGATGAGCAGACAGATAAATTTTTATCTAAAGAAGAACAGCTTTTACGCTGGTGCAGGCAGAAAAGGAATTTTTCAAAGGCTGAGGCCATATCTTTCGGCACCACGAATTATTATTTGCGGGCAGAGAGGACGATCAGGGATTTTGTTTTGCGGGGCATAGTGAGAAAGATCGGCAAGGATGAATGCATCCGGCGAAACCTCAAAGGCAACATGGCTTGGTATGAGGCTGTTTCTTCTTAAGAAGGTTTTTCATGGGAAGCGAAAAGATCGATATCAGGGATTTGCGCGACGGCAAATTCCTTTGGATAGATAAAGCGGCATTAAGGCACATCAGCGAAAATGCCGGTACGATGGCTGTAGCAGTTTATTCTTGGCTTTGTTATTACGCTAATTTCAAAGCACAGGACTGTTTTCCGTCAGTTACTACGCTGGCATGGCATTGCGGAGTATCCCGACGCACAATCATGCGCGCTATCAAACAATTGGAGTATCTGAAGGCTGTCGCGATCGAGCGAAAGAAGGGCAAGCCTAATATCTATAAATTGCTCAACGTTTCGGGGACGAAAAGTTATCCACAACCAAGTAGTGACACAGATGTCACCAGTGACAGGCCTGTCACTGGAGTGGTGACACCGGTGTCACCAGAAGTAGTGACGCCCATGTCACCCGAACAAAAGATATTATCAAGAGATAACTAACAAAAAATAGTAGTAGAGGTTGTGAATTCTGTGAATAACTCCGCTCATAGCTTAAAAAAAGTTTACGGGTCCTTGGAAGGGGGTGTTGGGCGAGGGTCGGGCGAGGCGCGAGCCTTCAGTGATGATAGGTTTGAAAAACGATGTCCATGTCCATCACTTTGGGCATTTTCATAAAAATGGATAAAANNGAAGGTGGCAAAAATTAACGTTAAACCGGAAATTATCGAGGTCAAGGTAGCGGATTTGCGGCCTGCGCCGTATAACCCCCGCGAAATAACCGAGCAGGCGTATGCGGGGCTTCGGCACAGTTTGGAAAAGTTTGGGTATGTAGATTTGCTGATCGTTAATAAGCGGAATATGCGGATTGTGTCCGGGCATCAGCGGTACAAGGTTTTACAGTCGGACGGTGTTGAGACGGTCTCGGCCATTATGGTTGACCTTGATGAGGTTCAAGAACAGGCAATGAATGTGACGCTTAATAACAGCGAGATTGCCGGGCAGTGGACAGCCGCGCTTATTCCGCTTTTGGAGAGGTTAAGAAAAGAAGCAGGGGATGATTATCTTAACCTGCGGCTTAAAAGCCTCAGGGAAAGCGTCGGAGACATGGGTGTCGAGAATTTGGGCAACGGCAAGACTCTTCCGGATGATATTCCTGAGCCGCCGGAGAAGCCGATTACCAAGCGCGGGGATTTATGGATACTCGGCGAGCACCGGCTTCTTTGCGGAGATTCAACCAGTGAGTCTGATGTGGCGCGGCTAATGGACGGACATAAAGCAAGTTTGTTTGCAACCGACCCGCCTTATTGCGTTGACTATACCGGTGCGGATAGGCCGAACGGAGGCCGTGATTGGTCGAATGTTTATCACGAGATTGACATTCCAGACGCTGTGGATTTCATGCGCAAGTTTCTGACTGTCGGGCTTAAGCAGATTAAAGAAAAAACTGCGCTGTATATGTGGCATGCTTCCAAGCGCCGGTCGGATATCGAGGGATTGTGCAAAGAGATAGGCGTTCTTATCCATCAAGAGATTGTCTGGGTTAAGCCGTGCGTGATTTTGACCTACTCGTTTTATTCGTGGCGGCATGAGCCGTGTTTGTTGATGTGGGTTAAGGGGGATAAGCCGGAGTATAAACCGAAAAACAAGGCAATCGGCAGTGTGTGGACGGTTGATTTTTTACGGTCAGGGGATCCGGCAACGCCGGAATATCATACCGACGTTTGGGAGCTTGATTGGGAAGGCAAGAAGCGCAATCCGGGGCTCGATCATCCGACAGTAAAACCCACGGAAGTTTTTGCTATTCCTATGCGCGTTCATACAACGCCGGGGGATATCTGTTATGAGCCGTTTTCCGGTTCAGGTTCGCAGATTATTGCAGGCGAGCGTTTAAACCGCCGGGTGTTTGCTATGGAAATTGAACCGGTCTTTTGCGATGTGGCGGTCAGGCGCTGGGAAGAATTCTCCGGGAAAAAAGCGATAAGGGATAGTAATGGATGAAAAGAACCGCAACCTTGTCGAGATCGCAAAAAAGAAACGCTACATCGCTCTTGTCGAGAAACTCGGCCGCGGTTCGCTCTCATCCAAGGAACTCAAGGAGCTTGAGGAGTTTGAGAAATCCGAACAGCGGCCGCAGGGGATTATCGACGGCACCGTAGATTTTCCGACCGTATGCGTTTACTTAGAGAAATCTCCGCGTATGATCCGCAGGTATGTCCAGCAGGGCATGCCGGTTATCCGGGATGCTGTCGGCGAAATCGCGCGGTTTAAAGTCGGCGAGGTTTTCAAATGGTATTACGTCAAGCAGGGTGCTGATGAAGACAGCGGCAAGGATTTCTGGGATAAGGAGTACCGTAAGAACCGCGCTAAGCTCAGCGAAATCGAATTGAAGCAGAAAGAAGGAGAGGTCATTCCTTTCGAGGATCACGTGTCCATCGTTAAAAATCAGATTCGGGGAATTAAAGCCGGATTCCTTCGTTTGCCCAAACATGTGGCGCCGAAATTATACCAGCAGGATCCCAAAGTTATCTGTANNTGGATTCTGAGATCAGGTATATCATCGAACAATTTGCGGGGAAGCAGAATGCCGATAAAACTGGAAAGAGAAATTCTTAAAACGGTTGTGCCGTACGCGGCCGCTGAATGGGTCTTGCCGGTCAAGATGACGGTGAGCGAGTGGGCGGATAAATTCCGCAGGCTCGATGTAAAAACTTCCGCTGAACCCGGCCAGTGGTCGACTTCAAGAACGCCGTATCTTAAAGGCATTATGGACGCGTTTACCGATCCCTATGTCGATGAGATTACGGTTATGGCCGCATCGCAGGTCGGCAAGACCGAAGCGATGTATAACATGCTCGGCTTTATTATCGATCAGGACCCGGGGCCTACGCTGATGGTTTCACCGCGCGCCGATGATGCACGAAGCGTTTCCTATAACCGCATCAAGCCGATGATTGATGCATCGCCGGTGTTAAACCGCTATCTTCCGGCCAATATGGATGATATTACAAAACTCGAATATCACTTTGACCGCATGATTTTGTACTTTGCCGGTTCCAACAGCCCTGCGGATTTAGCTTCGCGGCCTATCCGCTATCTTTTTTTGGATGAGGTGGATAAGTATCCGAAGTTTTCCGGCAGGGAAGCCGATCCGATCAAGCTGGCATCTGAAAGACAAAAAACCTTTTGGAATAAAAAGACAGTGAAGGTTTCAACGCCTACAACGCGCGAAGGATATATCTTCCGCGAATATGATAAATCAGACCAGCGCCGGTTTTATGTGCCCTGCCCGCATTGCGGTAAACATCAAGTTTTTGTTTTTGGTCAGATCAAATGGCCGAAAGAAGAATCATCTCCTGAGAGGATCAAAAATAATCGGCTGGCATGGTATGAATGCATCGATTGCAAGAAACGCATTGATGATGTTCATAAGCAGAAGATGATGCTGGCAGGCGAATGGAGGCCGGAGAAAGACGAGCCTAACCGCAACCGGGGTTTTTGGGTGAGTTCGTTGTATTCGNNGCCGTGGCTGACGTGGAGCGATATCGCTTCGGAGTTTTTGAAGTCCAAGGATTATGTTGAGTTGCTGATGAATTTCGTCAATTCGTGGCTTGCCGAGGTGTGGGAAGAAAAAATCGAAGAGACGACGGTTGATAAGGTGCGCAATCTTGCGCGTGATTACGATCAAGGCGTTGTGCCTGACGATGTCTTGGTTTTGACTGCCGGTGTCGATGTGCAGAAAGATCATTTTTATTATGTGATCCGCGGCTGGGGGTATTACGAAGAGTCGTGGCTTATCCGCGCTGAGCGGGTTGAATACTGGCAGGATATTGAAGATTGTTTATTTAAGACCGAATACCGGCGGGNNACCTGCGTTGACTCCGGTTTTAGGACTGATGAAGTGTATCGTTTCTGCCGTAGCTGGCAGGATAAAACAAAAGCGGTTAAGGGCCTTGAGGAAATTACCGGCGGCAGGTTTTACCGCGCAAACAAAATAGATATCAATTCAAGAACCGGCGCGGTTATTCCCGGCGGACTTGTGTTGTGGAATCTTAACGTCACGCAGTATAAAGATAAAATAAACCGGCTGGTTACATCACAGAATCCCTGCAAGTGGCATATTTTCAAGAATCCGGCAGACGATTACCTTGCGCAGTTTACTTCTGAACATAAAGTGCTTATCCGCAACCGCACAACCGGGAAAGCCAAAGAGGTCTGGCAGAAAAAGAAAGAAGCCGCGGCAAATCATTATCTTGATGCAGAAGTGTATGCGCTGGCGGCCGCGGATATTATCCGTGCCCTGAATATGCGGCGCGAAGATACGCCGCGGGTTCATCAGCCTGCCGGTGAAGAACATGGCCGCGGCAGCTGGCTTCGTAAAACGAAAGGATCTTGGATTTAATGGGGCAGTGGATAGAGCGCAAAACCGATTGGTTGCATAACGCAGGGCACTCCCGGTCCCCGGAGAAACCCCGCGGCAGGCCGGTTGATGAAAATCTTGATTACGGCGTGCGGTTTATCCCGGTTAAATGCCCGAAGTGTAAAAGCAAAAACATAACTTGTTACGCCAGCCGTCTGCCGATCCGTTATCACAGGTGCCGGGACTGCCAGACATGTTTTAAGAGCGTTGAGGAGAGCGAAAAATAAAAACCGATTTATTCCAAATCTTGGTAACGACTATATTGTCAAATATTCTGCTTGGGATAATATTAAGTTAGAAAATTAAACGCCGAACGGCTGATCACCGTTTCGCGCCCAATAGCAATAAAAAACCCGATTCCTTGTACAAGGGGGAGTCGGGTTTTTTTATTGGGCTTAAAGGAGAATCCCGTGGCCGCGCCGACAAAACAGGAAATGCTTGATAACGTGGAAACCGCAATCAATGCCCGCCTCACCGGCGGCGCGGTTCAGTCGTATTCAATAGGCGGCCGTAATCTTCAGTACATTCCTTTGCAGGATCTTTATAAATTACGCGATCAGCTCAGACGCGAAATTTCCGGTTCCGGCGGGACAACTACATACGCGTCATTCGGGAGTCCGTCATGAAAAAATCTCTTACTGATAAATTAGCCGACAAAATGGATTCTTTTATTTCTTTCTTCTCGCCAGCCGCGGGCCTTAAGCGTCGGATGTACCGCGAGGCAATAAAAATTTCTGACCGGTTCACTTCATACCGCGGGGCATCGCGCGACAGGCTTCGATCGTCGTGGCTTCCGGGCGGCGGTTCTGCCGACGAGGATTTACTCCCCGAACTTAAAGACATCAGAGAGCGCAGCCGCGATTTAAACCGTAATGATGCACATGCTTCAGGTATAACTGCGACGATGACCATTAACGTGGTTGGTTCAGGAATAAGACCGCAGTCGCGTGTTGATAGAGAGGTTCTCGATATCAGCGAAGAACAGGCAAATATTTTTCAGAAAAATGCGGAGCGGATTTGGCGGCGATGGTCGCCGTTTGCTGATGCGGGAAGCCGTATGGATTTTTATGAGATTCAGCATCTGGTTGACCGGCAGATTTTAGAAAACGGCGAGGCATTGATTATTCCGATGATGATTCAGGATCCGGTGCGGCCGTACCGTACGGCTTTGCAGGTGATTGAATCAGACCGGCTGGATACGCCGCCGGATAAACGAGGGGATAAATCGATCAGATCCGGAGTACGTATCGGAGAAAAAGGCGAGCCGATTGCGTATTTTATTCAAAAGACGCATCCCGGCGATATTCGTTTTGCCAAGCGCGATGAAAAAGAATTCATCGAGATTCCGGCATTTAATGAGTACGGCAGGCGCAATGTTTTTCATCTCTACCATGTCAACCGTTCCGGCCAGACGCGCGGTGTGCCGTTTTTTGCTCCGGTTTTAAGTTATTTCAAAGGCCTTTCGGAATATGCAGAAGCCGAGCTTGTAGCGGCGCGGATAGCGGCATGTTTTTCCTTGTTTATCACATCCGAAGCTTCAATGGATGTGTCAGCAGGCGGCGCATATGAACGTAATCCGGCAGGACAGCTTATCGAGAGTTTAGAGCCGGGCATGATTAAGCATCTTATGCCGGGCGAAAGTATCACATCGTTTAATCCGCAGAGGCCGGGCTCGAGCTTCGAACCGTTTGTCGAACGAATATTAAAGGCGATATCGGCGGCCTTGGGCCTTCCGTATGAACTGGTAGCCAAGGATTTTTCTAAAACAAATTATTCCAGCGCGCGGGCGGCACTGCTTGAGGCGCGCAGGTATTTCAAAATGCGGCAGGAATGGCTGTCGCGCAAACTCTGCCAGCCGGTTTGGGAGATGCTTCTTGAAGAAGCCTATCTTGAAAGGGAATTAAGAGCAGATACGTTTTTAGAGAACCGCCGCTACTGGACGAGCGCGTCATGGATTGCGCCGGGCTGGGAGTGGGTGGATCCGCTCAAAGAAGCACAGGCCGCCGAGGTTGGTTTACGAAACGGCATTGTGACTTATTCCGATCTATATGCGCAGGAAGGAAAAGACTGGGAAGAAAGTTTTGAACAGCGCAAGCGCGAACAGGAGAAACTTAAAAATCTGGGATTAGAGGTGAACAATGGAGACGCAAAACAAAAACAGCAGGCAGCTGATGAAGAAACGGCGCAGGATACGGCTGGGGAACAGACGGCAGATGTCAATGCCGGTTGAGGCAGATATTGTTGTCGAGAATGCGGAGGAGGAAAAAGATGGCAAATAAGAATATTTATTTCCGTGCGGATATCTCCCGGGGCGGTAACGTAAGCGTAAACCGTACGCAGGAAATCATCGCGGGTTTTGCCGTCGTTACCAAGGGGGTGACGCATGATGAAAGGGGTGAGTTCGATGACATAGCATTGGATACGGTTGTTGATTTGGGTAATCAGACGAAGGCGGGAATCAAGTCGCGCTTTGGGCATCCCAATATGTCGAATACAGCGCTGGGTACGTTTTTAGGCCGGGTGAAGAATTTCAGGCGGGACGGCGATATCGTACGTGCGGACCTGCATATCGACCCTACGGCGCACGATACTCCGGACGGCGATCTGGCGGGGTATGTCATGAACTTAGCGGAAAGCGACAGCCAAGCTTTTGGATCGTCTATGGTTATCCACTGGGATGAGGAGTTCCGCGAAGAGAGAGATAAAGACGGCAAAGAACTGCCGCCGTTTATCCGCGTGAAGAAACTCATGTCTGTTGATGTTGTCGATGACCCAGCGGCCAACAACGGTTTTTTTGGGATGCCGTTTTTCTCCGAGAGCGTGCGGCCGTCGGCAGAAATGTCCCGCTTTTTAGATAGATTTTTGAACGAACCTGAGGCTGTCGAAAAGGTGATCTCATTCTTACAGAGATACGGCGCCAACAGAAACCAAAACAAGGAGGGTAGAAAAATGTTTGAAGAAATTACTTTGGAAAAACTCAAAGCAGAACGCGCAGATCTTTACAACTCCATTCATGCGCTGGGAGCCGAAGAAGGCGTTAAGAAAGAGCGCGAACGGGCGGTGGCAATTTTGAAGAAATCAAAAGTCTTCAAGAATATGACCGATATTGCCGTCGAAGTGGTCGAAAGCGGCGCGACGTTTGAGAACGCGGTGATCAAGTTTCAGGAAAAACAATTGGAAGGTTTGCAGAAGGCATCCGTTCCTGCGGTCGGGCCTGATGCCGAGCAGGAACCAGCCAAGAAGCAGACAACGCATCTGGAGAGGGCAAGAACTTATAAGCAGGAACACGGATGCAGTATGACTGACGCCCTTAAGGCGACAGCGGATAAAAGACAATAACCATTTTAAGGAGGAGGTAAAAAATGTCTCAATACAATATCGGTTCAAAAGCGTTTACGGCGGGTGAAGCGTTGGAAGCCAACCGTCGGGTTAAGTTAAGCACAGGTAGTGGGACTCAGGTTGAGTACGCTGACGCCGNNCCGCCGCTAACTTGAACGAAATGGTCACGGTTGATTTAAAGACGACCGGGCGCACGTTTAAGGTTGTGGCTAACGGAGCGATCGCTGTCGGCGGCAGTTTTTACGGCGCATTGGACGGCAAGGTGAGCGCAACGGTAAGTGGAGCGATTCAAGGCCGTGTGCTGGAAGCATCGGCATCAGATGGTGAAGTAGTGGAAGCGATTCTACTTTAATTTAACGCATTTAAGAAAGAGGAGGAAACCATGGGAGTTGATTATTTAGGGACAAGAGCGGTGCCGAGACTTGAGCTGGGCGAGGCGGCATTGGAATATATCCAACAGCAAGACGAGTTTATCGGCACGCAGGTTCTGCCGATTTTCCCGACGAAAAAGAAAGCGGCGATTTTTCCCGCTATCACACGGGAGAGCATCACTCGTGAGGCGGACACAAAACGTGCGCCCAGAGGCAACTATAACCGTGACGGCTTTCAAGCCAAAGACCGGCAGTACACCTGCGAGGAGTTTGGTCTTGAGGGACCTCTCGATGACAGCGAGAGGAGTTTGTACGCCACGGATTTTGACGCTGAGTTGACCACGGTGCAGATTATCACTCGCCGTGTATTGCAGGCTCAGGAGAGGCGGATTGCCGCAACGGTGTTCAATACGACCACCTTTACCGGCGCTTCGCTTTACACCGACAACTCATCTCAGCCGTGGGATAACCCATCTTCCGCTGATATTCCGGCGCAGGTGCGTGCGGCACGGGAAAGAGTTCGAGCTAATTGCGGTATCGATCCCAACACGCTGATTTGCAGTAAGGCGAATATAGACCGCATGCTGGCGAGTACAAGCATTAAGGACTGCATCAGGTATGTCGCTCGGCTGACAGAGGCGGAATTGCTTAACGCCTTGGCGGATATTCTCGGCGTGCGCAGGATTCTTGTCGGCAAGGGTATTTACAATTCAGCCAAAGAAGGAAAGACGTTTATCAGCGCAGATATTTGGAGCGATGATTACGCCATGGTCGCTGTGATCGGTCAATCAAGCCGTTTGGCTGATCCGAGCATGGGCAGGACGTTCCTTTGGACATCGGACAGCCCGGATAACGCCACGGTTGAGCAGTATCGTGACGATTCGGCACGAAGCGACATCTTCCGTGTGCGTCAGCACGTGGACGAGATGATCATTGATCCGTTCTTCGCTCATCTGATGAAAGTAGACGCTTAACATTTGAGGATCGCCCGGGGACTTAACGGCTCCCGGGCCCTCGTTTAAGGAGTGTCTATGAGTTTGAAAGAACAGATGCCCAAGGACGCTGTCGGTTGTTTCTTAAACGATGGAGAGTTCGCCGAGGAGATTACCTACACGACAGGCGCTGGCGTTTCCAAGGTGATTAAAGCCGTTGTCGTGCGCTATGAACTCGCCCCGGCGGAGGAAAACATCAACCGCTCGCTCAAGAAGCAGGCGGAAATTTATATCGCCAATGACGAGACCAGCGGCGTGACTGCGGTGAATAAAAAAGATGACCGCATAACGCTTAAGGACACCGAAGGCGTTGAGCATGAGGCGAGGATTAATGATGTCATAGCTCGTGATGAGGGCATGTGGTACCTCATGGTGGGGTGGTAGTCATGGTTGAGTTAATCACGGAGATTGACACACGTGCGTTGGATAAGGCGATTAAAATCGCCCCACGTGTTCTTAAATTCGAGCTTGCCGATGGCATGGATCGCATCGGCAGGGGTTTTTTGAAACGGTTCAGACAGCAACAGCTTCAAGGGCCTCCGGGTGTGCGGGGTGCATCAGGACACGGGCTCTTTGGCACGTTCAAGCGTGTGTTTTTCGTGACGCCTGATATTGAGGGAATGGGGTTTGAGATTTTCTCGGAGTCAAAGATCGCTAAGCTCCATGAGACAGGCGGGACGGTAAAAGACCCGGGCGGCAAACGCTTAGCCGTGCCTTTATCGGCACGCAGTGAGATGTTCACGCCGCAGGGAAAACTCCGAGCAAGATATAAGAAACCGAAAGAATTAAAAAACGTCAGAGCCATGCGCTGGAAAGGCGAGACGTTTTTGGCACGGGTTACAAAGAGGGCGGCGAAGATATTGCCGCTTTACGTCTTAAAACGGCAGGTAAGGATAAAACCACGGCTTGGATTTTACCGCACATGGGACGGGCTGGTGAATTACCGTATTGATATTTTAAACAAATCAATCGACAACGCATTAAGGAAGATTTGATGGAAACGGTCAGGGAACGAATACTTCAGAACATAAAGACCACGCTTGAGGCGGTGACCATCGCTAATGGATACAACTTTGATTTCACGCCGCAGACAGTTCAGCGCTGGTCAATGCACGGCAACCGTATGGTTGATATGCCGATGGCGGTTATCAGCCCGGGCGATGAGGACGAGTCAAGTTCCCCGCATCCGTTTGAGGAATGCGTGTTGACGGTTTATCTGGACGTGTTCTTTATTAATGATGAGAACGACGCCGTACCGACCGACACGTATTTGAATAGATTACAGGGAGATATCAAAAAAGCGGTCTTGTTGGATTCGACTCGTGGCGGGGACGCTATTGATACTGATGTTTTGGGAACGACTCCGTTTGAGACGACTGAGGCGCAACCTTACGCCGGGATCATTATGGAGTTAAAGATTCGTTACCGTCATTTACGGTCTGATCCCACGGCAAAGAATTAAAGGAGGAATTGCGATGTCAATGCTTATAAGAAAACGCCAGCTTGCGGCGAAGATTGAGGCTGTTGAGGGTTCAGCGGAAACCCTCGCATCAGCTGACGCAGGCATTCTGGTCAATTTCTCGCCAAAAGCGAGTTACGATCCGCAAATGTATCAGCGGGACCCGGTGCGGGCATCTCTTACGAAAATGGGCAAGCTCGCCGGTAAACGTTCCGCTGGAATTGATTTTAGTATCGAGCTTAAAGGATCAGGTTCAGTAACGGTTGAGCCGGAATGGTTACGGCTGATCAGAGCGTGCGGGTTCGCCTCAAACGCATTAAAGAAGATAACCATTGGGGCGATTACCTCAGGGCCTTATTTGCATGGGGAAATTATCACTGGGCAGACTTCAGCGGCAACCGGCAGGGTGGTTATAAAGACAGCCAACGGAACGACCACGCTTTATTTTGTGTCGTTAAGCGGGACGTTTGAGACGGGCGAGATTATCACCGGCGGGATGTCAGGGGCTACAGCCACGGCATCTGCGGATCCGGTGAGCGCAGGTTTTGAGATCAAGCCGGTCAGCAGTTCAGTGGTGTCGCTTACCATGGGTCTTTTTGAGGACGGTATCCGTAAGGTTCTTAAAGGATGTAGGGGAACGGTGAAGTTCAATTTCAAGATCGGCGAACCAGCGACTTTGGATTTTAGTTTCAAAGGCGTTGAGTCCGGAGTCGCCGATGTGCCGATGCTTGCGGGTGTAAGTTTCGACAACACCGTGCCGCCGGTGCTTTTGAACGCCGTGATGGCTTGTGACGGTGTGTCGCTTAATATCGGCGAGATGGAGATTAACGTTTCCAACACGCTGGCATCGAAAGACAAAATTGATGACGCCAAAGGGATACTTTCATTCATGATCACCGGCCGTGACATGCAGGGGTCGTTTAATCCCGAGATGGTGCCGGTCGCCGCGCATGACTTTTTCTCGAAGTGGTTTAACAACACGCCGATGGTGATTGATTTGGCGTATGGGGAAACGGAAGGCAATAAGTTCAGGTTTTACGCACCCGGGATTATCTATAACAAAATCGATGACGGCGACCGGGACGGTTTACAGCTGGCGCAGACATCGTTTGATTTGACCGGTTCAATGGAACCCGGTGACGACGAATTAACGATATTACTTTTATAAAAACAGGAGGTATCTCATGTTAACAGGCATTGATATCAATTCGACACGGGAATATGTGTCAAAGATGGACCCGGACAAGAACAATCCCACGGTGTTTCATATCGGGTTGCTGGATCCGAGTTTGCGGGCTGAGGTTGATGATGAAAGCAGTACCTATGAGATGAGTTCCACGAACCCGAATGATAAGGCGAAGGTGCGGCTTAACTGGAATAAGCGCCAGATCACGGCGATAAAGTTCGGGCTCAAAGGCATGGACAACTTTCTTGATCCGCAGACCAATAAGCCGGTTGAGCTTAAATTCGACACGATTCATTACGCAGGCAAAATGAGGAGCGTCGTGCCGGACAGGATTATCGCCATGTTTCCCAACGAGCTAAGACAAGAGCTTGCGGAAGCGATTTTGAACGAATCGAAACTCACGGAGGGCGAACAAAAAAACTGATCGTGGCGGTTCATTTGGGCGACCTCACCATGAACTGCCGCAATTGTTTATGCGGGAGAAAGATTCAATGCGAGTATGAAGTGCCCGGACAAGAAGTCTGGGAATTATACGGTGAGCAGTACCGGGGATGCCCTTTCAAAATCGTCACGAGACAGTCGGCGAATTTTTTAAGGGCATTTCAGTTTTATAGGCAGGGTTATTTACCGAATGAGGGCAGTTGGCTTGATCAGTCAGCGAAGATGCTGGATGCCTTCGAGGTCATTGAGAAGGAGCTTCAAGCGATTGAGCTTGAGCGGGAAAAAAGAAGGAATCAGTTTAAGCGATGACGAATAAAGAGTTGTCAATCATATTGCGGTTGCGGGATGAGGCGACGAAACGTCTTGAGGGCGTCCGTGGCAGTCTGCAGAGGTTCGCTAATTCATGGAAGCAGAATTGGCTGGCGATAACCGCCGCTATCACGGCGAGCATTATGGCGCTTCGTCAGGCGTGGGATCTCATGGAAATGGGTGCGAAAGCCCAGCAAATCGATGAGAGCTTCAAGCGCATGGCTGAGAGTGTTGGTATCAACTCCCGAGAAATGAAAAAGGCGTTGATGGAAGCGTCACAGGAGACGGTCAATTTCTCAAACGTGGCGGATAAGGTTTCATCACTCATGGCTCAGGGCTTGAACATGGATCAGATAACCGCTCTCATGCGGCAGGCTCGGGTTGAGGCGAGGATATTCGGCACGACCACGGAAGAAGCGTTTCAAACCATATCCGGCGCAGTCACCGGCGGGTTAGTTACGACTTTGCGCAGGTCATATGGTTTACAGTTGTCGCTTAAGGACGCTGTTGAGTCATACGCTCGTGCCACGGGTAAGACCACGGAAGAAGTCGAGAAGTACCATATGGCGCAGGCGATCGCCAATCATATTTTGGAGAGAAGCAAATCTCATCTTGCGGCGGTCAATCTTGAGATGATGACCAGTTACGAAAAAGTGCAGGCGCTTAAATCAAAATGGAACGATTTTTTGGAGTCAGCCGGGCAGATGTTATGGCAGGTGCTTGGGTTCCTGCAGGGGTTCGCCAATCATTTAGTTTCAGGGATATTCACGATTCTTGAGTATGGATCAGGTGCGGTTGAGGCGTTTATTCAGGGGATCGTTAACGCTTTAAACGGGCTGTTAAGGTTCGGGACGGATTTCTTTCAGTCGCTTATGACACCGCTTATCAAATTCTATGAGCTTTTAGGAAAACTTCCCGGCACGGTGGGTGAGACTTACCGGCAGGCGGCGGCAGAAGTTGAGCGGTTTTCGCAGTCGTTGGATAAGAAAACAATCCAGTTTAATGTCGAGGGATTGACGCAGGGGCTTGAGGAAGCAAGGCAGGCGTTTAATTTGGCCGCTGAGGATAGCGCAAAAGAAGCCATGACGCAGTACGACCTTGTGTTTGCCAAGGTTAAGGACACGGGTGATAAGACAGGCGAGATTTTGAGGAACGTGGCGAAAGAGGTGGGCAAAAGCGCAGAGGAAGCGGGCAGGCAGTTTAATGTCATGGAGGAGTTCGCCAAGCAGTCGGCGCATAATATGCAGAACGCTTTCTCGCAGTTTTTCTTTAAGGCGTTTACCGGTGAGCTTCGCAGTGTCAAGGAAGTGTTCGCAGATTTCGGCAGAGCGGTCTTGCAGATGATTTCAAACATCTTGGCGAAGCTGTTACTCATGAAAATATTCACAGCCATGGCGGGGGCTGGCGGCACGATATTCGGCGTTCCTGTGGCGAGTTTGTTTCATCAGGGCGGCACGGTTGAGCGGCGCAATCGAGCGTTTATCCGTGCGCATTCCGGGCTCGCACCGGATGAGGTGCCGATTATAGCGCAGACCGGTGAGGGTGTTCTTTCCCGCAGGGGAATGCAGGCGGTGGGCGGATCAGATAATCTTCGAGCGCTCAACGATGGCGAATCTATCCGTGGCGGCGGGGTGACGATCAACGTCAATCAGGTTATTCAGGCGTGGGACGCTCAGGATGTTTGGCGTAACCGCAAGATGTTATCCAACGCCATCGCTGATGACATTTATAACAACGGCAAGATCCGCTCGGTGATCAGGAGTTACGCATGAGCGAGTTTACTTTTCTGCCTGATTTTGTTTTTGAGGAGACGCTGGAATATAAGACGCTCATTTCGGAGTTTGAGAATGGGGCGGAACAGCGCAGGCGCAAATGGGCGGCGCCTTTGCACAAGTGGCACTTACGGTTTAGCAACCGGGTTAAAGGCGACATGCAGGCAGTGCGGGAGTTTTTTAAGAGCAAGTACGGGGCGTTCATGGCGTTTACGTGGACAAACCCCAACGATTCAGTCGAGTATTCGGTGCGTTTTGTTGAGGACAGTTTTAAGTTCACCTTAAAAGCGCACGAGGTTTATGACTTTGAGTTTGATGTGATTGAGGTGAAGTGATGCCAAGAGACATTGATCTGACATTCAGGCAGGAAAAATCAAAACAGGAGAACGCTCCGTTATTCCTTTACACGCTTGAGGCGTATGACGGAATTAACGATCTGCATTTAGCGGGATTTGATCAGGACATCACTTATGACGGCGTGCTGTATTCAAAGTTTCCGATCACGCATGAGTTTATCTCGGAGAACAATCAGGGGCAGATTGATCAGGTCAAGGTGCGCTTAGGCAACGTGTCGAGGCTTATTGAGCTTTATCTTGAGCAGTATGACTTTCGTGGCAAGCGAGTGATTATTCGCATGGTATGGCTAGATCAGCTGGCGGACCCGGACGCCCACATGGATGACGTGTTCTATATCGATAATTACTCGGCGGATCAGAAAAACGTGGAGTTTACCTTAACCGGCAAGTTTGACGTGCTGGGCGTGGATTTACCCGCACGCAGGTACGCACGCAATTATTGCTCATGGAAGTTTAAATCAGCGGAATGCGGATATGTGGGAGGAGAGACCGCATGCAACAAAACCAAACAGCGATGCAAACAGCTGGAGAATTATCTGCGCTACGGGGCGTTTCCCTCGGTTCCGTCAAGGCGGATTTACGTGATGTAGAGAAACGCTTGATCGAGAAATATCTCGGCGTGCCCTACCGCCACAGGGGAAGGGCGATGGACGGCCTTGACTGCTGGGGTTTCTTGAAGCTGGCTTATGCGGATATTGGTGTTCGTCTTTTTGATATTGAGGATCTGGAATACGGCAAGGTATGGGGCTTAAAAGGCAAAGATTACTTTAAGGATAATTACGCCAATGATTGGGTAAGAGTCGCAGAGCCGCAAGCGTTGGACGGGATATTGTTTTTAAATTCACGAGGCGTGGCGAATCACGCTGGCGTGGTTTTAAGTAACCGGCGGTTTATCCATTGTTGCCGTCAGGGCGTTGTGGTGTCCCGGCTTGATGATGTCTCATGGAATAAAAGAACAGAGGGATTTTACAGGTTAAGAGCATGGTTATAATTCGTAACATAGCCAATCCGTTTAAGACCGAGGAAGCGCAAGTCCGCAAGGTCAAGTATTCCCGAAGCAAGTGCGTGCGGGACTACCTTGACGCCGCCGGATTTGATTATCAGGACAAGCGGGTGATTGTTACCGGCAAACGCATTGAGGATTTATCGGTGCGCATTGATAACGGGGACGAGATCACCGTTATTCCGGACGTGAAGGCTCCGGTCATAGCCGTGGTTTCGTGGATTATTTCCGCTGTCTGGGCGGCGGCTGTTGCTCACCCGTTCTTATTCGCTTTCTTTGTGCTGTCGATGGGGTATTCCATTTACCAGTACATGAACCAGCCCAAGATGCCGGATTTTAATTTGGGCTCAAATACCGGCATGGATGAAGGATCGCCCACATACGGCTGGGACGGTATTCAGACAATTCAGGAGGTCGGGGTTCCGGTCGCCGTGGTTTACGGCAGGCATCGTGTCGGCGGAAATATCGTCAATCAGTTTTTATGGGAGGACGGAGATAAACATTATCTCAATGTCTTGCTCGCTTTGTGCGAGGGAGAGATTGAGTCAATCGATGAGTTAGAGCTAAACGATAACCCGATAGCGAATTTCGGCGGCGTTTCCATTATCAAACGGTTTGGCACGAATTATCAGAGCATGATCGAGAACTTCGAGGATCTGCATAATATTTACTCGATCAGCGCAAACCTCACGCAGAACAATCCGTCTATTTACACCACGGTTGATTCCGATGTCGAGGCGTTTGAGATTCATTTGCGGCTTAATAACGGGCTGTATCAGCAGAGCTCAAGTTCAGGCGATATTCAGAGCTGGAGCGTGACCTATCGGGTTGAGTATAAACTTCATTCGGAAAGCGTTTATATCGATTTAGGCGAAACGACAATATCAGCGCAGTCACGCACGAGCGTGCGCAGGGTGTTTAGGAAAGACGGCCTTGCGCCCGGCAAATACGACATTCGTGTGACCCGAACTAGCGAGGACAGTTCGCTTCAGCCGTTGAAACAGGGCGATCTTACGTTGTTTCAGATTGACGAGATTAAGACAGACGATTTGTGTTATCCCAACACCGCTTTATTGGGTCTGAAGTTATTAGCGACAGATCAGTTAAGCGGATCCATGCCGAATATCACGGCGATTGTTGAGGGCAAAAAGGTTTCAATTCCTGATGTGCGTAACGCAGGCGCTCCGGTTGATTGGGAAGATTATTACTGGGATGGTGAGAATTACCGGCTGTTTTCCGATGACACGATTCTCTCATGGGACGGCTTAACGTATGTCATGAAATATTCGGCGAATCCAGTGTGGTGTTTGCGTGATCTGGTCACCAATAAGCGTTACGGTTTGGGCGAGTTTATAGTGACCGACAATTTGGATAACGCATCGCTTCTTGAGATGTCTCAGTATTGCGAGGAGCGTGTGCCTGACGGCAAAGGCGGTTATGAGAAGCGGTTCAGGATGGATGTGGTTATCGATTCAAATAATAAGGCGCTTGATGTCTTGATTCAGATGTGCGCCACATTTAACGCCATGCCGGTGTACAGCGCAGGCGGCCTTACGTTTAAAATTGATAAGCCCACAGCGCCAACGCAGTTGTTCGGTATGGGCAATATTGTCAAAGACTCCTTCGCCCAGAGCTGGAAAACCATGAAAGAAGTGCCGAACGTCATTGAGGTTCAGTTTACTGATAAAGAGAAAAACTATCGGCAGGAAACGATCGCTTTTATTGACGAGGAGTCGCTGGCTCAAGGTGAGCCGATGCGCAAGAGCCAGCTTCGTTTATTCACCACGGGGGCGAGTTACGCCATACGGGCGGCACGCTACGCCTTAAAGGTCGCACGATACATTAACCGATCGGTCGCTTTCAGGGCGGGAATTGACGCAGTGGCGTGTCAGGCGGGGGATATTATCTCGATATCGCATGACGTTCCCCAGTGGGGATTCTCTGGCAGGGCGCAGTCGGGGAGTTCGGCAACACTTGTTAAATTAGACCGCTCAATGGTTATTGAGGACGGTAAATCTTACAAGATTCAGGTGAGGTTTTCTGATGACACGATAGAGGAGCGGTTTATCACTTCACCCACAGGCACGCATACCGAGGTCGCTTGTGAAGCGTTCTCTAATGATCCGCAGGCGTTTGATGTTTACGCTATCGGCGAGACAAGTAAGGTGAAGAAAGATTTCCGGGTGGTATCGGTTCAGCGGGAAGGAAAAAGCGAGGTGCAGATATCGGCGCTTGAGTATAACGAGGCGGTGTATGACGATTCCGATATTATCCTGCCGCAGAGCAATTACTCGTCATTATCAAGCGAGATTCCGGCGGTTAGCAATCTCGCTTTGACCGAATCGCTGGTCAAGAAAACCGACGGCACGATCGAGAACGCAATCGATGTTTGGTTTGACCGCCCGGCGTATGTGGATCATTACGTTAAGTCTTACGCCAAGGCGAAGATTTATATAAGCGACGATAACGGATTAAGCTGGCGGGCGAGAGGCGAGACCACCGGCACGCAGTTTCGTATTATCGGCGACATCGTTGATGGTCATACTTACAAGGTCAAAGTTACTTCGGTTGATTCCATGAACGGGGAAAGCGCTCTAGCTACAGCTCCGGAAAGCGAGATCACGGTTGTGGGCAAGTCAGCGCCGCCGTCAGATGTGTCGTCCTTTTTGGTTAACCGCAACAGGGATTTGCTTTATTTCGGCTGGACTCCGATTACGGACGTGGACGTTTGGGGGTATGAAATCAGGCGAGGGCTTAATTGGGACAGCGGCGAGTTTATCACGCTTCAACAGGGGTCGCATTACTTGACCAAAGAGGTCAAGAAGGGCGTTGGTCAGAGTTATTGGATTAAAGCGATTGATACCTCAGGCAACTATTCCATGAACGCAAAAGAGTCGGTCGTGACGATTACCGAGATTCCGTTCAGGAACATGGTCGCTGAGTATCAGGAACAGCCGTTGTGGGAAGGCGCAAAGGACAATGTCGAGAAGAATGACGAGTCGATTGTGATCACGGACGGCGTTATGTCCGGTACGTATACCACACCAGTCAGGGATTTGGGGTATGTGGCGAGTGTTTATATCGGCATTGACGTTGTGGTTGCGACTTCCTTGGGGCGCAGGTTCAATAGCGACGGAGTCACGAAGTTTAACGACAGTCTCACGTACCGCTTCACCGGTCAGGAGACGTTAAGGGCGACGAGTTTCCGCATACGCACATCAGAGGACAATGTCACGTGGCGGGATTGGGAGACGTATCAGCCCGGTGATTATTACTGCCGGTATTTTCAGATTGAGTTGACGCTGTATCGGGAGAACTTGGGCGATGAGATTACCTGCTCAACGTTTCAGTATTTCGGGGATTTACCGGACGTTGATGACAGCGGTAACGACACGGTTGTTTCAGCGGCGGATGGGAAAGAAGTGTTTTTTATTAAAACATACCACGAGGAACCTAGCGTGCATATAGAGATAAGAAGCGGCAATGGCATTTACTCGAAGTTTGTGGATAAAAGTACCACGAGTTTTAAGGTCAAATTGTACGACGCCCAAGGCGTGGCGCAGGCTGGAATGTTTGACTGGCACAGCCACGGGATTTAGGAGGAGAGCAAATGGCGAAGAAGTTGATTCCATGCAAAGTGGTCATTGAGTTTGATAACGGTGAGTTTTTAAACGGTGTCATTTTATATAAGGTTAATGACGGCGGCGAAATCGGCAGGGTCAAGAGTATCGGGATTAAAGACGCTGATTTCAGTAAACCGGCGTTGAATGTTTTATTGAAGAAATTCATTAAACACGCCAGCCAGTCAGAAGGAGCTCAAGATGGATAAGTTGATTTGTTGTAAATGCAAAAAGGAGATACCTGACGACATGGCGTATGTGTCGGTTAGTGGAGATATTATCTTGCGCATGCCAAAGAGGAAACCGATTGTTTTTACCTGTTCTGAGCAGGCGTTGAACTACGCACAGCAGATGGCTGTTCATGATGTCTGCTGGATTCAGATGTTACGAGAACACGGTATTGAGCTTTTTGACCTCAATGAGGTGGCTGAGTCGTATCGCAAGAAGGAGGTGGGCGATGGCTTGGGACAAGACTAAACCGGAAAACGACATGCTTTTGATTAATTTCCCGCCAGCCTGCAGGGCTAATTGGGAGGCATTGGAGTTATTGACTGACCCAGTGTTACAGATCACCAATGACAAGGTCGCCCTGGGAGCGGGAATTGAGGACACGAAGTTAGCGCAAATCACGTCGGCTAACAAGGTACATGGGTCGGCGATTATGGGTTTAGCGAGCGTTCCCTCAGCGGCGGGTGTTTTGCCGACAGAAAATTCACCGAACAAGTTGAAGGCGGATGTCAGCGACACGACACCGGAGTATTTGGACGGCCTTATTGACACATCGGTGTTTCAGGTGTCGGCGGGCGATCAGTTGCAGTTAAAAGACGGCGGTGTGTCCACGGCGAAACTTGAGAACGGGGTGGCATTGCCGGGCAATAACAAGTATTACGGAACGAACGCATCAGGCACAAAAGGATTTTTTGATAAGACGGCGGTTTACGCCTCATAGGGAGAGATATGGCTCATTTAATACCGCCAAAACAATGTTCGTCAAACGTACCGGCTTGGACGGACCCGGCGCTTTCGGATTTATCGACAAAAGTCCGCAAGGTTCATATTGACGAATTACGGTTATTCTTGAACACCGAGTTCGTTCGTCGTGGGCTTTCGCAGGCGTCTTTCACGGACCCGGCTATCACCGCTTTGGTTACCGAGATCAGGAAGGTTCACGTTGACGAGTTAAGGACAGAGCTTGCGGCGTGTAAGTCAGGGAGAGGCACGCCCGGGTATTGCCCGCAGGATGGTTCCGGGTGCATGGATTTCACGGATCCCACAATCACGGCGTTATCAACCGAGGTTAGAGGGATTCACTTCCGGCAGATGATGCAGAAAGTTCAGGCGTTAATGACCGGATGTATCTGCGAGACCGAGCAGTGCCAGTATTGCGCTGATTGCGGGTACCATTACACGAGTTGTTCGTACGCCGGGGTGGCGTGCGATGATCATAAATATTCGGAATGCCAATATTCAATAAATCATTATTGGAATTGCGCCAGTATCAATTTGCCGTCAGCGGCTGAGCATCCGTATAAATCGGCTAACCCGCCGGTAGCGTGGGATGGCTATGTGCCATGGGATTGGTGCGTGTATACGCCGCCGGGATCAAATTGGGGATCGTGTGAGTACGCAGGCGGGCATAATCATTCGGCGTGGAATTGTAAGTGCAACCCTTATTCGTGGTGAGGACTATGCTTGAAGATCAGGAAAAAGCGGACAGAGCGTCATTCAAAGCGGCTCTTTTGGAAAACGAGAACGCCGTGGATGAGCTTATTCATTTTAGCAGGAATAATCTTGATGATTTAACCGTCCAGTGTTTCACGCATAAACGGTTTATGACTGTTGCGGCGTTTGTGGGTGTTTTATGTCAGGTTTATCAAGACCTTGGCGTTCAGGGAGCGAACGGCAATATCTCAAACTTCGTTTTGTTTATCGCAGGCACACACAGGGACAATATTTACGCCTCGCACGCAAGTGCGATCACCGATGAGCACCGGCAGGTGTTTGCGACGAGGCTTGGAATGGATATCGAGGTGATTGAGCCTAACCTTAGCAAATTGATTTGGAGGATTGATGGCGGTATTTGAGCTTCAAAACAGCAAAGCGACCGGTGATTTGCCGTTACAGTGCCGTGAGGTTATCAAGCGGTACAAGGATGAGGGGATGTTTGACATCGCCTCGATAACAGACGGCAAGCAGGAATACACCACGGTTTATTTTCTTATGACACAGGACTGCAATCTGCGGTGCGCTTACTGTTATCAGCCCAAGGAGTTTAGGCAAAAGAACACGGCGATCACCAAAGAGATAATCGACGCAACTATTGATTGGGTCTGCCGGACGTTCGATGAGCGCAGGATCAAGTTCAGCATATTTGGCGGTGAGCCGTTTTTGAATTCCCCGATGCTCANNTGCTCAAATACCTTTGCGACACCTATTGCGTGTATCGCTACGTTGTTACCACGAACGGTCTCATTTTTTTGGAAGACCCAAGCGTCAGGGAATGGGTTTTGCGGCACAAATATCATCTGAATTTAAGCGTCAGTATATCGGCGTTACGTAGTGTTCTGGGTGACGGTTATTTGGATAAAGCGCAGGCGGTGATCGATTTGGTCAAAGCAAACGGCGGCGATGTTCATTATGTGGTTGATGACCCGGATCGTCCCGGGATTTATGAGGAGATCGTGCGGCTGTATGAATGCGGCGTTCCGGTCGTGCGGGTATCTTCAGCCCGGCATTGGGATATGGTCAGGGATAAGAACGAGCGGTTCAAAGAATTGTTTCAGAGGATCGCTGATTATGTTTATTTCAGCGGTCAGCCTAAGTTTGGCAGGAGCCAGTGGGATATAGCGTTAAAGAATAACATTTACCGTAAGATGAAAGGTATGGCGCTTAAGAGTGTGCCTCCGACTTTTTGCGGATGTGGATATTTATATTTGGCGGTGAATAACAAGGGCGAGATTTATCCCTGCGACTTTTTCGCCAATTACCCGGAGTTTAAGATCGGGGATGTATGGAGCGGGTTTAATGACACGGCGTTCTTTTTCAAGAAGATGGGGGATTGGATCAGCGATCTTTACGAGCATTGCCGGGACTGCGAGGTTTGTTTTGACGGAGATATTCGCTGTTGCCCGAGAGCGATGTGCTTGGCGGAGAATTACACGGTAACCGGCAATCCGTTAAAGCCAGCGCCGAATCACTGCTGGGCGAATCGTATTGAGACGGCGACGTATGAGTATATAGCCAAGAAGGCGATCAAAACAGGCATTGACGTTTTTTACCATAAGGGGCGGACATGAGGATCCCGGTTTATAAATCAGTTTATTTATATCTGACGCATGCCTGCAACGCTAACTGTTCGTTTTGTTATCGTAGGGGATTGTTTGAACGCAACAAGATATCGGCGCTCGGACCCGTGAAGATGTCAAAGAAAACAGCGGATGATATTCTCGATTTTTGTTTCGCAAGGCTCAAGCTGGCGCCTAAGTTCACGATTTACTTTTGGGGTGGGGAACCGACGGTTAATTTCGAGGTTATTCAGCATGTGATGGAGAAGTATCCGCAAATGCTCTTTCACATGAACACGAACGGGGCTTTGATTGATGAGCGGATGTATGAGTTTTTCTCAACGCATCGCAATATCGGGATCACGTGGTCGTTCGGCAATTGCTATGAGAAATACGGCGGGCCTAAGGGTAAAGCAAAGGCGGAGTCGTGGATGCTCAAGCTGGTAAGGGAGAATCCGAACCACAATGTGAATTTCATGGTTGTGGAATACGGCAGGCTGAAAGATGATTTTGATTTCATCGCTCAAAACATCACCCGCAATATAACGATTGATTTAGCCACTCGCCACGATCACGGCAAAGAGGATTTGGAGCGTTTCGCCGAGCAGTATTTCGAGTTGCTCATTGAGCATGAGCGTGACGCTGAGATGTTTCTGACATTGAATCCGGCGCTTCATAGTAACGCCTATGTTCGGGAGTTTGGGCTTAAGGCGCAGGTGCGGGAGTTTCATTTCTGCAAGACGGGGCTTGAGCGGCTTTTTATTGATACCGAGGGCGGCATCTGGCAGTGCGACAACATGTATATCTGCAGGCATAACCGTCTGGGCTCAGTTTATGAGGGGATCGATTACTCAAAGCTGGATTATGTCTGGGAGATAGACGCAAACAGGGGAAAGTATCTTGGTAGGTTCTGCGAGGCTTGTGAGTTGTATAAACGGTGTCCTCGCAATAAATGTTTGGGGCTTAATCTTGAGCATATGGGCGACATGTTTAAGCCGGAGCCGGGTTATTGCGCCATGAATAAGGTTCTGGCGAAGGTCATTGATAAATATATCCAGTTGGAGAAAGAAAAGAAGGAGGCGGTTAATGTCTAACGAGGAAGTGGTCGGCGGTAAAACCAAAGACGAGATTAAAAGCATAGATTTGTTTATTACCGAGCAATGCAACATGCACTGCGATTATTGTTTTCACCCAAAGACTGAGGCGACGCTTTCAATTGAGCAGGGCAAAAAGATTCTCGCTAGGATGAAGGAGTTGAGCCCGGCCGCTCTACAGGTCACGTTCTTTG
>DCTF01000062.1:2852-25116 GCA_002329225.1 Ruminococcaceae bacterium UBA1447 | reverse complement strand
ATGGCGGTTCAAGTCAGTTGTGATGGCGATGAGATCACGCATACTGAATACCGCCATGGCGACTATAAGCGGATTATTGAAAACATAAAAAAGATTTTAGCGATTAAGCCGGATATGAGCGTGCGCATGACGTTCACGCCTAAGACGGTCGGCAGGCTCGCCATTAACGTGCAGTATTTGCGTGAGCTTGGGGTTACCAAAATTATGCACCACGCAGTCATGGAGGAAGATTGGACGGATGAGGTGGTTGAGCAATACCGTTATCAGTTGGCGCAGATTTATCATTACCGTCGGTATTGCAAGCGTCAGGGGGTGCCGCTTGAGATAGCGTTTATCGATAAGCCGCTTAAGATCGTTAACGATGAAGTGCCGCCGGAGAAGGAATACTGTCAGGCAGGTAAGACGTATCTTGCCATATTGGACAACGGCGATGTTTACCCCTGTCATCGTGCGGCCAGCGCAAGGATATTCAAGTTGGGGAATATCTTTCAGGAGAGACCGTTTATTCGAGGAATCTTCCTAAATATCGATAAGGAATACACCGGCTGTTGGAAAAACTGTCCGCACGCTCGCACATGCCACAGTTGCGTGATCACGCACTATAAGGTTAATCAGGAACTTACGGTCCCGCTCACTAAGTATTGCCGGATATGCGCAGTTGAGAGCGAGCAGGCGTTGGGGTTCTTGCCGGTTGAGCTGGCGGACAGGCGTGAGCGCATGCTGTATAAGGTCGGGCAGGTCTTGGTGGATGTCGCCAAGCAGAACGAGGAGATATTGGAAGCCTTAAAGAAGGAAAAGAGCCATGCAGAACGGTAACTGGACAAAATTTATCACGCCGGTATTGGTCACGATCGCAATCTTTATGCTTGGCGTTGTCATGGCGCAGGTGAACCGCATTGATGAGAAGCTGTTTCACCACTTGGCGAATGACGAGATTCATATGCCCAGAAGCCTTTATGTTTCCAAGGCGGAGTTTGAGATGCAGAGCCGGTTTATCGAGAAGGAGAATGACCGGATTATTAAGGCGATAGACGAACTTAAGAGCGATCTTAAGTCAGGAAAAAAGTGAGATGAGTATGGCTGAGGGAGAGAAATTTAATTTACTGAAATTCTTGGGGAGCTTCTTTCAGTTTTTGCCGTGGGTGAAAACGTTACGGTATGCGGCGGGCATAGCGTTGGTTGGTTTCGTGGGGCTCACGATTTATCGAGCGTTTTTCATGCCGACGCAAACCACGAAGCAGGAAACGCATATCATCGCCCAGCCCGGCGCTCAGGTGACCGTGGATCAGAAGCGGGAGGAGAAGAAGTCCGGCGTTGAGGTCAGTCCTTTTGTCGAGGGCTATGGATTCGCTGAATCCGATAATCGCAAAGGCGTGGGTGGCAAGGCTGGCGTGCGGGTTGAGTTCTAAAGAAACGCCTTGCCAACTATTAAAACGTATGGCCCTATACCCCTCGAAAGGAGGGGATTTTTTATGGTTCGTGAGAATATGACGGCGAAAAAGAGCCGGTATATCAGCGTCCGTAATAGCGGCGAGGAGACGTATGTCGAGAATGTCCCAACTTCTGGGCGCATGCGTGATCATCGTCCGGCCGCCAAGTTGCGGTTGCGTGAAATCCAGCGGGTCATGCCGCTTGGCAAGTGGTCGATTACGATCGAACAGCAATGGAAGGAAGGCGGTGTCACGCACTTTCAGATGCTGGATGTGGTGACGGGAAAATTACAGGAATCGGTTTTGTAAAAGGAGGATATCTCAATGGGAAAGAAAGCTAAGAAGCAAAAGGTCGTTAAAGTTGAACCGGAAGTCAAACAGACACGGAGCGCTCTGATGTTACAGGCGAAGGATCGGGGTGTCAGGAATTTTCGTGTCCTTAATAAGGAAGAACTCACTCAGGTATTGGCTGATGACGTTACGCAAGAGCGGATCAATGAGGTTGTGGCTGGCGCAGTGGCAAGATGGAAGTCCGGCTGGGGCAAAGGAAAGAGCAGAAACAAGGCGCAAGAGTAAAGCAATACATTCCAAGCAACCTCCGCTGGTTTTACGGCCGGTGGAGGTTTTTTATTTACAAGTGTAACTTAACGGTAGATCTTTGTGTCAGATAGGGGGATGGTTTAGGGTGTAGATTAGGAATTAAAATTTATAAAATCGGAAAAGAATGCTCTAAAAATATGCGAGTGAAAAATTAAGTTGAACATGCGTTATTAAATTACGAAAAACGAAAAAATAATTGCGAAAAACACTTGACAATATACGAAAATAGTGCTATATAGGTAATCGATGAAAAAAGAAATCAAATATGGGAATATATTTGATGTAGGGATCGACGAGCCGGTATATACGAGCGGGGTTATTAATAAGCTTCTCGGCATACCGGTCTGGGTACTTAAGCAACTCGATAAAGAAAATATTATTCGTCCGCCCCGGAAAAAAGGGAAGTCGCGGCTCTACTCAAAAAATGAACTAAATAAGTTAAGCCATATTTGGTATTTAATGAAGGAGAAGAAAGTAAAATTAGACGGTTTAAAAGTTATATTAGAGATGGAAGAAAAGATGCTTGTAAAGACCTAAATTTTTTTACCCGTATGTTGGCACTCTTCTCTATCAAGTGCTATTAGGAGTGGAAGATTATAGGAGGTGATTAATATGGATTTAATGCCATGGAAGCCATTGGATCGCCTGTGGGATCCTTTTTCTGAAATTGAGCAGCTCCAGGAGCGCATGAACAGTCTTTTTAGTTCCTCGCTTGCCCGGTTTCCCGAGAAAAAGGGCCAGATGATGTTTAAGGGTTGGGGCCCTGAAGTGGATATTCATGACCTTAAGGATAAGGTAATGGTTAAGGCGGATATTCCAGGGATGGAGAAGAAGGATTTTGATATTTCAGTATATGGCAACACCCTGGTTATTAAGGGCGAGAAGAAACACGCGCAAGAGATTAAGGAAAAGGATTGCGTACGCTCAGAAAGGTTCTACGGCAGCTTTAACCGCACGGTTACTCTTCCGGCAGAGGTTGATGACCGCAGGGTAAAAGCAACATATAAGGAAGGGGTATTAGAGCTTATTCTTCCCAAAAAGAAAGGCTCACGATACCGGAATATTAAAGTCGAAGTAAAATAAATAATACAATCAAAACTTAAACCTTATTTTTCCTCTTCATTGTAAAGGAGGTGACTATTCTTTGCTATGAAGAAACGAAATTCTATCTCTAAAAAGAAACCTTTAGCTCAGACAAAGACTCTAAAGGAAAAGCCCATCGAGGAGAAGCAAGAGGCTAAAGAAACAACAATTCAGCAGGATGTTCGAGAAAAAGAGGAGGTGTCTATGCAGATTACGCCATTAGGAGACAGGATTTTGGTCAAGCCTTTGGAAGCTGAAGAAAAAACCAAAGGAGGGATTATCTTGCCGGACACTGCCAAGGAGAAGCCGCAAGAAGGCAGGGTCGTAGCAGTAGGTAAGGGCAAAGTCTTAGATGACGGCAAGGTTCAGCCCTTAGAAGTAAAGCCCGGAGATAAAATCCTCTACGGAAAATATTCCGGCACAGAAATAAAATTAGAAGACGAAGAGCATCTGATTATTAAGGAAGAGGATGTTTTAGCTATAATCACTGATTAAAAATGAAAGAGAGGTGAATTCAATATGGCAAAACAACTTTCTTTTGGTGAAGAGGCCAGGCAGAAAATATTAAAAGGCGTAGAGAAATTGTCTGATGCGGTAGTAGTTACCTTAGGTCCCAAAGGCCGTAATGTAGTTTTGGATAAAAAATTCGGCTCACCAACTATTACTAAAGACGGCGTTACGGTAGCAAAAGAAATCGAGCTTGAGGATGCCTATGAAAATATGGGCGCTCAGATGGTTAAGGAAGTAGCTGAAAAGACATCTGATACTGCGGGTGATGGTACGACCACAGCTACGCTTTTGACTCACTCAATCTATAAGGAAGGCATGAAAAACGTCACTGCCGGCGCCAATCCTATGGGGCTTAAAAGAGGCATAGATAAGGCAGTGGAAGTGGTCATTGATGAGCTTAAACGGATGGCAAAACCCATTAAAGACAAGAAAGAAACAAGTCAAATTGCCACTATTTCAGCCAATGGCGATGAAACCATAGGGAATCTCTTGGCTGATGCTATGGATAAAGTAGGCAAGGATGGCGTGGTTACCGTAGAAGAAGCGAAGTCCATGGCCACAACCCTTGATGTGGTTGAGGGTATGCAATTTGACCAGGGATATCTTTCTCCTTACTTTGTGACTGATGCTGAGAGGATGGAGTGCGTGTTGGAAGAGCCGTATATTTTAATCTATGAGAAAAAAATATCGGCGGTAAAAGACATCATTCCATTGCTTGAGAAAACCGCCCAGCAGGGTAAGCCACTGCTAATTATTTCAGAAGAGGTTGAAGGCGAAGCCTTGGCAACCTTGGTAGTTAACAAGATTAGGGGTACGCTCAATGTCTGTGCGGTAAAAGCTCCGGGTTACGGCGACAGAAGAAAGGCAATGCTTCAAGATATTGCTATTCTAACCGGCGGGAAGATGCTTGCCGAAGACTTAGGTATCAAATTAGAGAGCACTCAGTTATCTGATTTGGGCAAAGCCAAGAGAGTCAAAATTGATAAGGAAAATACCACCATAATCGAAGGAGCGGGTAAAACCTCGGATATTAAAGGAAGAATTGAGCAAATAAAGAAGGAAATTGACAAAACCGATTCTGATTATGATCGGGAGAAACTTCAGGAACGTTTAGCAAAGCTCTCAGGTGGTGTGGCGGTAGTTAATGTGGGCGCTGCTACCGAAACTGAGATGAAAGAAAAGAAAATGCGCGTTGAGGATGCGCTTCATGCCACTAGGGCAGCAGTTGAAGAGGGTATTGTTCCTGGAGGCGGGGTTGCACTTCTAAGGACGATTCCCCGGGTGGAAGCTCTTAAACTTGAAGGGGATGAGAAAATAGGAGTTGATATTGTGAGGCGTGCCCTGGAAGAGCCAATCAGGCAGATTGCCCAGAATGCCGGGGTGGAAGGTGTGGTAGTAGCTCAAAAAGTCAAAGACGAAAAAGGCTCTTTTGGTTACAACGCCGAAACAGGCGAATACACTGATTTAATTAAGTCAGGTGTTATTGACCCGGTAAAAGTGGTGAGGCTTGCCATACAGAATGCTTCAAGTATTGCAGGGCTCATGCTTACTACAGAGGCAGTAGTTTGTGACCTCCCGGAAAAAGAAAAAATGCCTCCCATGCCGCCATCGCCGCATGGTGAGTATTAATCGCAACTAAAGGTTAAAAATAGAGGGCTGCTGTCGTTATTAATGGCGGCAGCCCTTTATCACAAAAAATAAAAATAGTAAAACGTTATGATAAATAGCTATGCACGAAAATATACTCAAAAACATAGATATTGTGGCATTAGAGAAAGAATACGGGGTGTTAAAAAAATCAAATGGTAATTATCGTTGCCGTAAATGCCTGATGACAGACGGTTATACCGCAGAAGAAAAGAAATGTCGCTGGTGCGGCCAAGACCTTTTTGAAATGGATAGGGTATGAGTTTAAAAAGAAAGCCAAAATTTGTAACAACGGGTAGTTCTAAGAAAGAAAAGCCGTGTTGCCAGACGCTGAATAAACAGAAATCTGAGATTGAGAATTATATTGTCCAGCTCGTTGAGGCTCGGGAGGATTTTATTAAAACCAAATGGGCGTGGGGGATTATTAAAGCAATAGAGCCGTTGTCAGGAGAAAAGGTATCGAAGGGCAAGAAATCGTTTTTATGCGAAAAGTGCGAATCTTATATTATGCCCCGTAAAAGACTAGCAGAGTTGGTGATATTAGGCAGTAAAGGCTAAGATAGTAATATGGCGATGAGCGGAAAAATCAGGTGTCCTTGGTGCGAAAAAATTTTTGATTCCCCTGCAAACCGCAAAGACAAAGATACCATAGAATGTCCTTCTTGTTTTACTAAATTGGAGATTACGCAAGCTTCTCCGGTGCAAGTAAAAATAGCCGGGGAAGTCGATGATTATATGCACGAAGAATATGATGATTGGAAATAAATAAGCCTTATTTTATGAAGGGGCAAAGAGAGATGAAAAAAGATTTGAAATGCAGAAAACACAAATATATAGGTAAGAGAATAGAGGGCGTCCCTTCACACACGGGTTTGCCCATAGAATGTAAGATCTGTGGCAAAATGTATTTTTCAGATAACCCTTTAGTTTTTAGAACAGCCTCTCTTAAGAAAGTAAGTATCTGCACTGCTTGCCAGGAAAAGCTGCATTGCGCTAAATGTAAACAGAAATTCATATTAAAGAAATTTTTTGTTGCAGAATGCACTCAGTGCGGGAATTTGGAATTCTACTGCAAGAAGTGTAGTAAAAAATTGCCGACCTTGCCTTTAGGTTGCGAACCGCATGAGCAGATTTTACGCAAGATGCAGACAATTCTAAAAGAGTATATGCCGGATCTTGGAGATAATCTGCCTAAAGATTTAAAAGACCTTAAGAAATTCAAAGGTTTTGGGGATATACCGTCGTATCTTTTTCTGCATTTCAATATCATTCTGCCTCCGGATTTTGGCAAGTTTGAAGAAGAGGGCGATGATGCAGATTGGTGGAAGAAAAATAAATGATGTGGGACGATATAGAGGAAAATCAGGAAAAACAATTCGAGAAGTTGACTGCCACGCATTTATATTGCAACAATTGCGGCAGGTCAATGCCGGTGCAAGAGGTATTGCTCCTAGTGTTACCCGACGGAGAATTATATGATTATCGCTGCGCTCAATGCCATGAATCAGTCGGGATGCGTAAAGAGACGAAAAGGCCATCTTTAGAGATAAAAGGCGGGTAAATTAAATATATGGATTTAGTTGTCCTATTTATAACAAGGAAAAAGTTTTTAGTGTCTTCTATCAAGAAATGAGGATATCGAAAGAGGCCACGAATTTATTAGGGAGAGAGCTTTATTAAGAAAATGGCAGGAGGAAAGCCATGATTACGCTTAGAATTGCGAAAAGACTATTCTTTGTCTTTATAATGGTATGTTTTGCAAGTGCTATTGTCTATGCCTCAGAGGTCAATAGCCGAGAGACCCCAATAGTGAAGGTTGTTCGAGACAGAGCGGCATCGGTGGTAAATATCAGTACCGAACGGATACTTTTTTTACGCCAAAACCCATTTTGGGGAAGGTATGGCAGCGACTTTGACAATTTATTTGACCAATTTTTTGCCCCTTACGGTATGGCTAGTGCTATGAAATTGAGAAGCGTTGGTTCCGGGGTTATCATAGATAAGTCCGGGCTCATTGTGACTAACGCGCATGTAGTTAATATGGCCAGCACTATTTATGTTATTCTGAATGAAGGTACGCAAGTCAAGGGAGAGGTAGTGTACGAAAACAGAAATGACGACTTGGCGTTTATTAAAATCGTTGCTCCAAAACCACTCGTAGAAGCGGAGTTAGGTCAGACTAAGGATTTAATGTTGGGAGAGACGGTAGTGGCAATCGGCAATCCGCTAGGTCTTGAAAACACAGTAACCTCTGGAATTGTAAGCGGGAAAAACAGAAAATTTTATTCTTCTCAGGGAGAATTAATTCTAGGCGATATGTTGCAAATAGATGCGCCTATTAATCCCGGTAATAGCGGAGGGGCACTTTTTAATTTGGAAGGCAAGCTTATCGGTATAAACATAGCGGTGGTGCAGTATTCCCAAAATATTGGTTTTGCGATACCGGTGGAAAAAATAGATAACGCGTTGCAGGACTACAAGCATAATGTAGGCGTCCCCGTTAGATATAATAGGAATAACTTTTTAAAGCAGACGTATCCTGCAGGCAGTTTGCCGAATGTGAGTTCAGAACAATGGGATCCCTGGGGAGAAATGGATCGGATGCGCAAACAAATGAATTGGTTGATGCAAGATACGTTTGATCGCTTTGGGAGCCAGAAAGGAGCGTTTAACAGCGATATTTTTTACGACACTAATTTAAACATGGAAGAAACGCCTAATGAATACATTTATAAAATGGATATTGCTGATTTGAACAAGAATAAGGTCAACGTGGAAATTAATAGAAACTCACTTACCGTTACCGGCGAGTATTCCAGTAGCACTGAAGAGAAAAAAACGGGAAGCACGTTTAGTTCGCATGCTTTCGGGTCTTTTGTGCGAACAGTCCCGTTGCCTGAGGATTCCGATCCTAATGGCGTCAAGACAGAGATGCAAGGCAATACATTTATCGTACATATCGCCAAAAGCAAATAAAGTTTTGAAAATTAGATAATTTGTGATAAATTTTTTCAAAAAGGAGGTAAGAATGAATNNAGGCGTAACTGCGATCAATGAGAAAGTAAAACAGGAGAGCAGTTTCATTATTAGTCTAAAGCAGGAAATAGAAAAAGTTATTATCGGGCAAAAATATTTGATTGAGCGGCTCTTAGTTGGGCTTTTAGCCAATGGCCATATGCTTGTTGAAGGCGTGCCTGGACTTGCCAAAACACTTTCTGTAAAAACCCTATCGCATGCGATTAATACGAAATTCCAGAGAATTCAGTTTACCCCTGACCTTCTGCCCGCGGATTTAATCGGGACGCTTGTTTATAATCCTAAAGATGGGGCATTTACTACCAAAAAAGGCCCTATTTTTGCCAATATTATTTTGGCTGATGAGATTAACCGCGCTCCGGCAAAAGTGCAGAGTGCGCTCTTAGAAGCAATGCAGGAAAGACAAGTTACCATTGGCGAGAATACTTTTAAATTAGATGAGCCGTTTTTGGTGATGGCTACACAAAACCCGATAGAACAAGAAGGAACCTATCCTTTGCCTGAAGCCCAAGTTGACCGCTTTATGTTAAAAATTAACATCACCTATCCGAATAAAGACGAAGAGCGCAAGATTCTTAAAGAAATGAGTGTTACGGATAAGGAGATAAAGGTTTCTTCTGTGGTAGGGCCTGAAGATATCAGGCGTGCCCGAAAGGTAGTTAACGAAATTTACATGGATGAGAAGCTTGAGAATTATATCATTGATATTGTATTTGCTACCAGAGAGCCAGCCAAATATAAATTAAGCGATTTAACAAACTTAATCCAATACGGTGCTTCTCCACGCGCAAGCATTTATTTAACGCTTGCCTCAAAAGCTTATGCTTTTATCCAGGGCAGAGGCTATGTCACGCCACAGGATGTAAAGTCCATTGGTCCGGATATCTTAAGGCACAGAGTTATCGTAAGTTATGAAGCAGAAGCGGAGGAAAAGACATCTGAGGATATTATTAAGCGTATATTTGATGAGGTTGAGGTTCCTTAAATGATCCCTAAAGAAGTTTTAAAACAGATTAGGCGCATTCAGATAACCACCTCGCGTATGGTTACTGATGTATTTTCCGGGCAATACCAGAGTGTGTTTAAGGGAAGGGGTATGGAGTTTGATGAAGTGCGCGAGTACCAAGCAGGCGATGAAATACGCTCAATTGATTGGAATGTAACCGCGCGCATGGGGCATCCCTATATAAAAAAGTTTATGGAGGAAAGAGAGCTGACGGTAATGCTTCTTTTGGACCTCTCCGGCTCTTCCTATTTCGGAACCGTTAACAAGCTTAAGAGACAGATTGCTGCTGAGATTTGCTCGGTCTTGGCTTTTTCGNNGATAAAGTAGGGCTGATTATTTTTACTGATAAAATCGAGAAATTTGTCCCGGCCAAAAAAGGCATAAGCCATGTGCTGCGCATCATTAGAGAGGCATTGTATTTTAACCCACAAGGCAAAAAAACAGACATTCCCGCGGCCTTAGAATATCTCAATAAAGTATGCAAGCGTAGCACAGTTACTTTTATTGTCTCTGATTTTTATGATGCTAACTTCGAGAAGCCGCTTTCCATTGCCAATAAGCGCCACGATTTGGTGAGTATTACTATAACCGACCCCAAAGAGTTGGATTTGCCTAATATCGGCATGGCGCAATTCGATGATCCGGAAACCGGCAAGACATTTAATCTGGATACCTCAAATGAAACTTTACGTCGCTCTTTCCGGGAGAACGCATTAAAGATAACAGGCGAACGCAAAAAAACATTTGATAGATTGGGGGTAGATAGCGTAGATATCCGCTGCGATATCCCCTACAACCGCACCTTATTTAAATTTTTCCGCATGCGGGAAAGGAGGTTACGTTAAATGCGCCAGGTTTTCTTTTCCATAATTATAGTTTTAATGTTAGCGGTTTTAATGTTTTTGGTGGCAAATTTACCTACACGGATAGTTAAACCTAAAGAGCAGAGTTCTTTCTTGACCAGCCCAAGCCAGATAGACTATGCTAACAAGCTTTTAAGCAAAGGGCTAAAGAGTGAGGCCGCTGAAGCATTCGAAGAATATCTTGCTGTTGGCAAGATACAGCCACAAGAAGAGGCACAGTTTTTATATAAACTAGGCAGTATTTATATGGAGTTATATAAGTATGAGAAGGCGCTGAAAAGTTTCTATAAAGCAGAGATGTTAAATCCAAAGGCAGAGTTTGCTGGAGAAATGAATCAAAAGATAATTGAGGCATTGGAGAATTTGGGGATGAGCAGTCAGGCCAGATACGAACTGGAGGCGCGGACTTCTTTGGGCAAAGAGAAAGAAGCAAAGGGAAAGGTAGTTGCGCGCATCGGAAAAAGAGAAATAACCGATACTGAGATTGATGAAGCTATCAAGAATGTTCCGCAATGGATGAAAAAAAGCTTAGAGGAGCCGGAAAGGCGCCTGGAATTCATTAGAAATTATGTCGGGCAGGAAGTTCTTTATACAAAAGCAAAGCGTTTAGGGTTGGATACAAAAGAAGAAACCCGCTCAACCTTAGAGCAATTGAAAAAACAAATCGTAGTTGAGCAGTTTTTAGGTAAAGAAATACAGGAAAAGCTGGATAAGATTAGCCCCGAAGACATCAAATTATATTACGAAGCCAATAAAGATACTTATGTGGAGCCAGCGCAGATAAAGGTGAGTTATTTGAGTTTTGAAAACGAATCCCAAAAAGACGAGATGATTCAAAAGCTTAAGAAGCAGGAAGGAAGACCCCAGGAGGCTTCAATTACGGAAGGAGATTCAAGTATTGCCGGTATCGGAGAGGCAAAGGATGTAATTTCTAGCCTATTCCTTAAAGAGAAGGGGCAAATAAGCGATCCTTTAAAGATAAAAGATAAATTTTACGTTTTTTCTATAGTTGATAAAAGACAGAAACGGCAGAAGAGTTTTGAGGAAGTAAAGTCAGAAGTTGAATACGCATACAAGATGAAAAAACAGCAGGAAATAAGCCAGGATCTACTTAAAAAGGCATTGGAAGAGCAAGAGGTAGAAATTTTTGAAACAGGAAATAAAAATGAAACCAAAAAAGATAATTAATTTAATCTGCGCCATTTTCTGCTTAGGAGTGTTTTTGGTAAACAGTAGTATTTCCTTTGCGGCTCAAAATAAGGGAAAGAAAAATTCAGACATCGAAGTGACTGCCGCAGTGGATAAAACTTCAATACAAATAGGCGATAAGTTCACCTATACAATTACGGCAAAGGCAAAAAAGAATATTGAAGTTGAATTCCCGCAAATTCTTCCAGAGAACTTATCCGGTTTTGCGATTAAAGACTTCGGATCTAGCGCCAAAGGTCTATTTGGGAAAAAAACTTTCAAACAATGGTATCTCTTAGATACTTATGTCAGCGGCGAGCATACTATTCCGGCGTCAGTAGTTAAATATCGCACTAAAGGCCAAACTGATTGGCAGGAGCTAAGCATAAATGAAGTAAAATTGGAGGTTAAAAGCGTACTGGATAATGCTTCAAATCGAGCGGATATCCGCGATATAAGGGGGCCGAAAAGTTTTACCAGCAGAATGCGGCTCTATATCTTAATAGCATCAGCACTTCTTTTAATTATAGGAGGAGTTTTTGGTTTTATTTTTTTGAAGAAAAAGCAAGAAGAATCCAAGGCGCCGCCTATTCCCGCGCACATTATTGCTTATGAAGCCTTGGCGGCATTAGAGAAAAAGGACTATATTCGCCATGGGCAAACCAAGGCTTATTACATAGAACTCTCAGATATTGTGCGGCATTATCTTGAAAACAGATTTAATATCCGCGCTCCGGAGATGACCACCGAGGAATTTCTGCTTAAGGTTAAAGAGGATAGCTCTTTATCGATTGAGCATAAAGGCTTATTACGTGATTTTCTGACTAATTGCGACTTGGTTAAATTCGCAAAATATCAACCTGCCCAAACAGAAGCAAGTTTAGCGCTTGCCTCGGCAAGAAGATTAGTTGATCAGACTAAACAAGAAAATAAGTTGTAAAATATGCTTATTCAAAATCCCATATATTTTTTATTAATTCCCGTTGCGGCAGGGATTGTTTATTATTCTTTGCGCAAGAATAAATCTCCCGGAATCCGGTTTTCTTCGGAGAAGTTTCTAGCCATAGGCAGCCCTACCTTTAAAACCCTATGCAGCCGATATATCTGGGTCTTGCGCCTGCTGGTGTTTGTATTCTTGGCTCTTGCCTTAGCCAGGTTTCGAGTGCCGATTGAGGAATCAAAGATTCAAACCGAAGGCATTGACATTATACTTTGCTTAGATACCTCAACCAGTATGCTGGCAGAGGATTTTACTCTGCGAGGCAGGCGGGCAAACCGTTTAGATGTAGTAAAAGATGTTGTAGAAAACTTTATTCAGGGAAGGAAAAATGATCGCATCGGCATTGTTGCCTTCGCTGCCCGCGCCTATACCGCAAGCCCCTTAACGCTTGATTACGGTTGGCTGCTTGAGAATCTCAAGCGCGTTAAAATCGGCATGATCGAAGACGGTACGGCTATCGGCTCGGGCTTATCAGTTGCTCTTAAGCGGCTGGAGAATACCAAAGCAAAGAGTAAAATCGTAATTCTTTTGACTGATGGCATAAACAATGCGGGAAAAATCTCGCCTTCTTTGGCAGCTGAGGCTGCTAAGGCTTTAAAGGTGAAAGTATATACTATTGGCGCTGGCACCAAGGGTATGGCGCCGTACCCGATGAAAGACTTCTTTGGCAATACTGTGTATCAGCCGGTAAAAATAGATATTGATGAGGATAGTCTGATAAATATCGCCTCCAAGACAGAAGGCAAATATTTCCGCGCTACAGATACAAAATCATTAAAGGAAATTTATGCTGAAATTGACCGTATGGAAAAAAGCCCTATTGAAGAAAAGGGATATATGGAATACCGGGAATTGTTCCCGATATTTTTAACTATTGCTATGGCGCTCTTGTTGTTAGAGGTTTTATTGAGAAACACAATTTTACGGAGAATTCCTTAAGTATGAGATTTGCCAATATACAAGCAACTCATCTTTTTTGGTTAATCATAGCCGTGATAGGTTTCTTTTTCTGGGTAAACGCAAGGAGAAAGAAATCTCTGGAAGCCTTTGCCGAGGCAAATCTCTTAGCTACGCTCCTTGCTTCTTTTGATATTCGTAAATACAGATTAAAACAGGTTTTGATTATTGTAGTTTTCTCATTAACAGCTTTTTCTTTTATGCGTCCGCAATGGGGGTTTAAGTGGCAAGAGATAAAACGCAGAGGCTTGGATATATTGGTAGCAGTAGATGTGTCCAAGAGTATGTTGGCAGAAGATATAAAACCGAATCGCCTAGAACGCGCAAAACTTGCGTTAGGAGACTTTGTTAAGCATCTTAAAGGCGACCGTATCGGGCTGATTGCTTTCTCCGGAAGTGCTTTTGCGCAATGCCCGCTAACAGTGGACTATAGCGGATTTCTTTTGTCCGCAGAGGCGCTTGATATAAATACTATCCCTAAGGGTGGAACCTCAATTTCCAGCGCAATTCGGCAGGCGATGGAAAGCTATGAGGGCGGACTTAAGAAATATAAGGTGTTGATTATTATTACTGACGGCGAGGATCATGAGGGGGATCCGGTGAGGCTAGCGGAATTGGCTCAAAAAGAAGGCATAAAGATATTTTGCATAGGCATAGGCACAAACGAGGGAGAGCTTATTCCTGTAACTGATGAGAGCGGCAACAAAGGTTTCCTAAAAGACAGAAGCGGAGCTGTGGTTAAGAGTCGCCTTGATGAGACGACCTTGCAGAAAATAGCCCTTACTACCGGTGGAAGTTATGTACGCGCCAGCAGCAAGGAATTTGGGCTGGACCTAATTTATAAGGAAAAGCTTTCGGAGATGGAAAAAAGAGAATTAGAAAGCAAGATGGCCAAACAATATGAAGAACGTTTTCAGATTCCGCTGCTTTTAGCATTTTTACTTTTGGCAGCGGAGTTTATTATCAGCGACAGGAAAAAGGCATTATGAGCACAGGTTCGTTTAGAAAAATAATTTTCCTTAGTTTATCAATCTTTACCGTTATTCAATCAACATGTTTTGCCGCAGTCTCGGCCAAGAAAAGTGTAAGAGAGGCAAATAAGCTATATCAAAGAGGAAAGATTGATGAAGCGTCACAGAGATATAATGATGCAAGCGTTAGCTTGCCCGATTCAGATATCGTAAATTTCAATATAGGAGCGACATTATATAAAAAAGAAGA
This sequence comes from Ruminococcaceae bacterium UBA1447, assembly GCA_002329225.1. GTDB lineage: Bacteria > Bacillota > Clostridia > Oscillospirales > Acutalibacteraceae > UBA1447. The sequence goes on along the minus strand of DCTF01000062.1, from coordinate 10,575 downwards.
TTACCAGAAGGCAACGGATGCTTTTACCAAGGCATTAACCAGCGATAATAAGAAGATAGAAGCCGATGCCTTATATAACTTGGGCAATTGTAAATATAAACTGGGTAAGCTAAAAGAAAATACTGATTTATCGGCTACGGTGGGATTGTTACGGGAATCTTTAGACTATTATAAAAGAGCGGTAGAGCTTGACCAGAAAAACACTGATGCGCGTTTTAATCATGAGTTTGTGGAGAGAGAACTTAAAGTTTTACTGGATAAGTTAAAGAGTCAAGGATCTTCCGAAGATAAGCAAAAGAATCAGCAAGAAAAACAACAGGAACAGCAAAAGCAGGCAAACGGCACTACTGGCAAAGAACAAGCCAAAGACGAAAAAGAGAAAGAACAGTCAACTCAGGCGCAAGAGCAGGAAAAACAGCAGCAAGAAAAAGAAAAGGAAGGCCAAGCAGCCTCGCAACAGGAAGAAAAAAAAGAAGCCCAGGCAACTAAGGAAGGGGCTCAGCAGGAAGAGCAAGGCAGAGAATTATCCGAAGAGGGAGCACACGCCATTTTAGAGCGCTATGGGCAAGAAGAAACAACGCCAAATTATGAAGATAGGCGCACCGGAGCCTATGATAGGGAAGTATCAAAGGATTGGTAGATTAGGATTATGAAGAGGGTATTATCTTTTACCTTATTTTTTGCGTTATTTTTAACTTCAGTCGCTCATGCTAGTGATATCCAGCTTGAAGCAACAGTTGACCGCAATAAAATAGCACTTGGCGAAGCGCTCCAGCTTAATCTGACTTTTCAGGGAACGCAGAATGTCTCTGCGCCAAGTATAGATAAAATAGAAGGCTTTGATGCGCGCTATCTTGGGCCTTCTACTATGGTTTCGATTATTAACGGGGCGGTCACAAGTTCCATAACCCACGTTTACACCTTAATTCCTTTAAAGACGGGTGTCTTTACCATAGGGCCGTTTTCCGTGCAAGCTCAAGGAAAAACTCTGACTTCTAAGCCGATAACCGTAGAAGTAGTTTCAGCTCCTACTGGAGGCCAACAATCTACTCCTGGTCAAGCCTTACAAGAACCAACTCCTACAAAAATAGACGCGGAAGAATTAAAGGATAGAATTTTTTTAATCTTGAGCATAGGAACAAGAAAAGCATATTTAAGTGAGTTTGTACCGCTAACCGTAAAACTTTATGTGAACCGCTTAGGCGTGCGGGATATTCAGCTCCCCGAAATAGAAACAAACGATTTTTCCATTGAAAAATTTGGTCAGCCAAAACAGTACCGCGAAGAATTTGGCGGTGTCCTGTATGATGTTATTGAGTTCACGACGAATATGTTTGGAATAAAGCCGGGAGATTTTACTTTAGGACCGGTAAAATTAAAGTGTAATTTGGTGGTGCGTAGACAAGCTCAAGCGCACCGGCGAACTCCCTTTGATGATGATTTCTTCAACGGGATGTTTAATGACGATATTTTTAATGATTTCTTCGGCAGATATGAAGCGTATCCTTTAGAGTTAAAATCCACAGAGATTCCGATTACAGTGTTATCTTTACCGCAAGAAGGAAAGCCTGAGGGTTTTGACGGCGCTTTAGGTAATTTCCAATTAAATGTTGAGGCAACGCCACTTGAAGTAAAAGCAGGAGATCCTATTACCTTGAAAATGACAGTAAAGGGAGAAGGGAATTTTGATAGCATTAAAGCCCCGCGGTTACAATCCAAAGACGGTTTTAAGGTTTATGACCCACAGGTTAAACAGAATGAGAATGAGAAAATTTTTGAGCAAGTAATTATTCCGGATTCGGAAAACATAACTCACATCCCACAGATAAACTTCAGTTTCTTTAATACAAAAACCGGACAATACGAAGTCTTAATGCACAACTCTATTCCGATAACGGTATCTAAGGCCAATGAGGCTCAAGCAAGATTAATAGAATTACCCCAAGCTCAAGTTAAGATTGAACAAAAAGAAGAGCTGGGAAGGGATATAATTTACCTCAAAAGCTCACCTGGCCAATTCAGAAAAATCGGCCGTTATCTTTATCAAAGTTTAGGCTTTTGGCTATTTCAAATCTTAAGTCTTATTATATTTTTGGGTATCCTTATTTTTAATCTTAGACAGCAAAGATTAATTACCGATCAACGTTATGCACGCAGGTTGCAAGCCCCCGCAAAAGCAAAAAGGGGCATTCAAGAATCTGATAAATTATTGCGGGAGGGAAAAACTCAAGAATTCTTTGATGCGACATTTAAGACTATCCGGGATNNGGAATATCTGGCAGATAGATTCCATTTGCCTTCCGGAGGCATAACCGCAATTACTATTGAAGAACTTGCTAAAGAAAAAGGCATAGCGCAAGAGGTCTTAGATAAAATAAGGAAGATTTTTGCTGATTGCGATATGGCTAGGTATGCGCCTAGCCAATTTGGGCAAAAGCAACTGGAAGATGTTTTCCAGGCTTTAAAAGAAATTATCGATTACCTGGAGAAGCAGAAGATATGAGAGTTAAGCGTTTTGGCAAAATATTTATATTAGCCGTATTTTTTCTGCCCTTTTTTGTAGAAATTTCTTTTGCCAGTAATAATCAAGATGTAGGCGCTTTTAACCGGGCAAATGTTTATTACGAGCAGGGAAATTTTGACGAGGCAATCAAACAATATAAAAGTATTGTTGAAGATGGTCTTGAAAGCGGCAATCTCTATTATAATCTTGGCAATTGTTATTTTAAGAAAGGCAAGCTTGGAGAGGCTATTTTTTACTATGAGAAGGCTCGCAGACTGATTCCGCAGGACAAGGATTTGGAATCTAATTATGAATACGCCCGCTCTTTGATTAAAGGTGGCACTTTCAGTAGCCAAGAAAGCTTTCCCGTAAGGTTATGGAATAATCTATTTGAAAAGCTTACGATTGACGGATTGACTCTCGCACTTAGCATATTTTTTATTTCAATTCTAATTAGCATCTTGGCGAGTCTTTTCTTTGCGCCGCTTAAAAAACAGGCCTTAATTCTTACTGCTTTTTTGGGATTGTGTTTTGTTGTTGGTCTCATCGGTCTGAAAGGAAAAATTTCTCGATTAAACAAAGAGGCAATCGTGGTAGTGGAGCAGGCGGATGCCAAATTTGAACCGATGGAAAAAGCCACAACATATTTTACTCTCTACGATGGTATGAAAGTAGAAGTGGTAGAATCCAGAGATAATTGGCATAAAGTCAAACGCCAGGATAACAAGAGTGGCTGGGTGCGATATGGCACAATCTCTACTTTTTAGCAGTAAAATAAGAATGTTGTTGTTTCTTTGTGGTTTAATTGCTGAAAAGATGGTCTATTAGAAAGTGTGGGTGGGGATAGAACCTAAGAGACGTTCAATCTCGTTTCGACGTTCTTTCTCGGTTTTGAGGCGGGATATGCTCAAAAGCCTTCTGCCGGTAAAGATTTTGAGAGTCGATTCATCGGTGCAGGAGCGCATATTCTCGACGAAGTCTGGCGGAAGTTTATTGATTATCTTCAATAAGTGTGCTATTTTGGAATCTGACATTTGAAGTTCTTTACTGGCTTTCGCCCAAGTCATCCGGGTAGGGCTGTTTTTGATGAAAGATTGGAGTTTAAGGCCTTCATGGATGATATTTTGATAAACCCGCTTAGGGCGTACCTTTTTGGGCGGTAAAGGCCGGTTTAACGATAATACAAATCCCCGCTTACGGTGCCGATAGAGCTTCACGAGCAGTGTGACATACTCACGCTCTGGGGAGCGACTGGCGTCCAAGACGGGCAGCCATTGTTGACAACTATCCGAAACTGAGGGTAGTGATGCAGTAGGCACAAGCGCCTTACAGGCTTCTGTAGGGCGCTTTATTGTTAACTAATTTCCTTGACAATTATATAAAAAGTGTTATATTCACTGTAAGGTTAACCTTACATGTGTTAGGTTTATATTATGGTAAAAACATTTCAAATTGAAGAAATTATCGATTCTCCTTCTAAGGTAGCTATTTTGCGGCTTTTTACTGCCCGGAAGAACTTCAAGGCTACAGGGCGCCAGATTGCTAAGCTCGTAGGATATTCGGCTCCTTCGACACATGATTCATTAAAGAGTCTACATGAGCGCAATATTTTAAAGTTAGATATCATAGGTAAGCAGCATATTTATACCTTAAACGAAAATGATCGGATCGTTCAGAAAATTATTCGTCCAATGTTTGCTGCTGAAAGTAACATTAAGAATGAAATCCGTGATTTTCTTTTAAAAGAATTCAAGCGGACTAAGATTAGGACAAAAATAATATCTTTAATTCTTTACGGAAGCATGCAAACCGAGACAGCCAGAAAAGGAAGCGATATTGATATTGCGGTGGTGGTGCCTAGGGTCGCGGACCTTAATTCAGTTGAGAATGTTTTCCTTTCTGAAATTGCCCCCGGATTTAAGGCCTATTTCGGCGTTCAGATAGATTCTTATATAAAATCAGCCTCCGAGTTCAAGGAGCGACTTAAAAAGAATCAGCCGCCAGTTTCAACCTTAATGAAATCTTATTCCGTTTTATATGGAAAAGAACCATTGGAGATTTAAACATGACTGCTCGCGAGATAAAAATAAGGCAAGAGGATAGGTCGGCGGCTTCAGAATATTTAAAGAAGGCTGCTGATAATTATGAGCAGATGTTAGCCGCATTTAATGCTTCAAACTGGAATGCGGCAGCAACCTTGGCTGTTCAATGTGCGATTTCATCTGCAGATGCGGTTTGCGTCTATGGAAAGGGTGTGCGTTCGATTTCGCAAGACCACTTTGATGTTTGCGACCTGGTAGCTGGATTGCCGCTTGAAGGTGCCGAGGAGAAATCAAAGCAGTTGCGCAAAATTATCGCCCGCAAAAACCTTGTCCAATACGAATGCCGCAGCGTTAATAAATCCGACGCGGATGAGATGGTTAAAGTGACCACAAGATTTTATCAATGGGTAAGAGATGCAATCGAGGAGATTTGAAACACAATTTTTCAGCCAATCTTGACCCGTCAAAATCTATGATTTTGACGAGGTCTCGCCTGCTGCAAAACGGCGAGGCGGACGCTCAGGCGAACAATGTTTGACTAAGGAAGGAAAGCAAGTGAAGCCAATTATAGTAGCTTCAATTGGGTTATTTGCATCGGTGATAACAGTATCCCTATCTTTTTATTTCACAAAGAGACTTCAACTAAAAACAGAAGACAGGAGACTAAAAGAGGAATACTATAAGCCTTTTCTTAAATCATTAAGTGACGTCGCTACTGATAACAACAATGATAAAGCGCAAGAGAAACTATCAGAATCCATCAATTTTTTATTGGTTATTGCTAGCCCTCAAGTGGTAAAAGACTTAATGGAATTTCACAGTTTTGTACGCCAAGGCGCTAAGGATAAATTTCCCCGATGGTCTCAAGAGTGGGGTATTGAACACGATAGGCTATTAAAATCTCTTATTAAATCTATTAGGGTAGATCTTTTTGGCGAAGAAAAAAATATTGATAAATATATGGAGAAGCTTTCGCTAGTAGGGCGCAGAAAATAAGTGCTAACATAGGATTTGGTTGTTATTTTAATTGTCGATTGGCGGCTCACCAAGATAGATAAAACCGCCTTTACCGCAGCGGATAGCCATTTTGATAAGTAATTGACAATATTGATATTGTGCGGTGCGGCGGGCGACAACACGGGACAGCTTTAAACCTCCGGATTTACTCCGGAGGTTTAGTTTTTGAAAATGGACGAGAACCAAAGGGGGATGGGGAGACCGTCCCCATGCTTTCGGGGTAACAGCCCGCCTCGCCATGAAAATGGCGGGAGAGGCGCCATAGGGGCAGCCATTGTTGACAACTATCCGAAACGGCAATGAGCTTCGGTTTATTAATATATAAATATAACATGCGCCTCGAAGACTATATAACAAAAGACGAAATCTCTAAATTGAGAACACCCAGAGAATATATTGACTGGTTTGGAGGGAAATCGAAGATTATTAAAGAAAAACCAGAGCTTGACAGGCAGATTAGGCTACGTGAGGGTAGAATAGCTAGAATTTTTTATGGAGAACTACTTCCTTTGTATCAATTACTTAAAGAAAAACAAGAAGTGTGGAAAGACGCAGAATTTCAGCCCATCATAGGGTATCTGTCTTACNNAAAGTTAATTCTAGCAATAATGATATACCCAAATATATTGAGATAGGAACTAAGAACTATGACCCGCGGATTCATGCCTTAATGCAATATTCACTAGGCAATAGAGGTAAGGGTGGTGTTAGTCTGCTAGCAGATGTTTCATTCTCCAAAAAAGGTAAGGGAATTCAAATAAAAGAAGAAATGCGTTCTTCTAGAGAAACAATTCAAAAAATTCAGAGTGAAATTGCTAACTTGATAGATGATAAAATAACACATGAAAGACCGGATAGCACCGCTTTATTAGTGTATTTTGATGACTATATAGTTAATCATAATTCGGACGAATGGAAGGCAAAAATGAGCCATTTCATAAATTCAATCAACATTTCTTGGCAAAACAAATTTTTATCTCTTTATGTTATTGGCGCATCTGGGAAAAGCTTTTGGGAAAAAATCAGAGAAAATTATGGGAAGAACTAAAGAATTCGAAGAAAAAATGGAAGCATTAAGAATGCGGGCGTTGGAAAGACAAAGCCTTGAATTGCTTAAAACTAGTAAATGGGGGCGTATCTATGCAATAATTTATCTTCTTATTGGCTTTAGTAGCATTTTCTTATACAGCATGATTTTTAGATTCAATATTATATTCTCAATTTCTCTGGGCATTCTTACATGGTTTGTTGTAGCTTTTATAGTAGATAAAATACTCATAAAAACCCAAAGAATAGATAAGCAATTGGATTGGTTATTTGAGACTCCGGAAGGACTGGCGGAGTTAAAAAGAAAAGGGATAACAGACGAGCAGATAGGCAAATTAAAATCAGATATTAGGAATAGTTCGCTCTACAAAAAGTTTTCTTTAAAAAATTAGTCGCCTAAATATATAAAACCGCCCTTGCCGCGGCGGACAGTCATTCTGATAACCAACTGGCAATATTGACGTTGTGGGGTGCGGCGGGCGACAACACTGGGCAGCCACTGTTGACAACTATCCGAAACTGGGTGATAAAATACAACAAGATGGGAAGGTAGGAATATTAAACCGTAAATTATATTCTCCGGGAACCCTCGATGAACAAGCAATCTACGAGGCTTAGTAAAATTTTTGGCAGCGGTCCTGCCGGACTATCAATCAGCCTTGTACTTTTTTTCGTTGCGAACTGGTTTAGCAAAAGAATATATCTTCCGCTCTTATCAAATAGTCGGTCCCTTCTTAATTCAATATTTATCATTTCGATCCTGATGACGCTGGCGGTAATCGTTTGGAGCGTAAAATCATTACCCGCCTCTGATAGAGGTGATAAGCTATGCACCAGCGGTGCGTTTAAATATGTCCGTCACCCGCTCTACGCCGCATTTTTATCGATATTTAACTTTGGGTTGGCTGTTTATCTCAATAGCTGCATTTTTGTTTTGTGGGCAGTGCTTTTGCACCCGATATCTCATTACATCGTAAGATACGAAGAAAGAATGATGGTCAACAGGTTTGGAGAGGCATATATTGAATATCAGAGAAAAACGGGAAGATTTTTCCCGAGATTTAGATATAGGGAATGAATTCCTAAGCCATAATCGGCAGTCATAAATCAGGAG
>DCTF01000062.1:0-2846 GCA_002329225.1 Ruminococcaceae bacterium UBA1447 | reverse complement strand
TGAACCCGGTTATCGAAAATATCATGACAAGAAGATCGGTTAGAAGCTACGATTCAATAGAGATCGCGAAGGATGCGCTTCAGACGATAATCGACGCCGGTAACATGGCTCCGAGCGGATGCAATGCGCAAGGGTGGAGGTTCGCTGTTGTTACGGATAAAGCATTCAGGAAGAGACTTTCAGAGATTGCCCTACCGCGTTATAAAAAATGGATGGAAGAATCCAGATTGAAGAAATCGTTGATTTTCCTTCCAATGACCGAAGAATCAAACTCGCGTAGTTCCATTTTTCCCTCTCCCCCTTGTCTCTCCTCCGCAAAACACGTATAATAGAGCAGAATAACTGTTTCGGCGAAATACCCGCAAAAGATGATAATTCGTATGTATCCGCACCTTTTTATATCATTTTGGATTACCGTTCTGTCGATATTGTCTTGCGTAGTCCCGCTTTACGCCGCCCCGGCGGATGGGCAAGCGGAGGTCTATCTGAACAACGGCGATAGGATCAGCGGCAGGATCGTCTCCGATGAAGGGCAACGGTTGAAACTGGAGAGCCCGGTGATCGGGAGCGTCGAGGTCCCAAGGGGAGAGATTAAGGAGATACTTTACGCGAAGTCCGTTACAGCGTCGGCAGTCAAAGAAAAGGAAAAGCCGGCAAAATGGACGAGAAGCATATCCGCCGGATACAATAAGTCCAACGGCAACACCAAGAGTTCCAATTTCTCCGTTCGCCTGCTGGTGGACAGAAAGACCGATGCCGATGATTTTTCCATGAAAAGCGACGTCTATTATTCTTCTGCAAACAACAAAATGGACGCGCAGAAATGGTCGGGGATGCTGCGTTACGCTTACCGTTTCCGGGAAAAAGCCTGGTATAACTTTTATAAGATAGAGAACGAGCATGACAGGTTCGCCAATATTGAATACAGGATCATTCCTTCTACGGGCTTAGGATACTGGTTTTTCGATACCCCGGGTTTCAAGGCGCTGGCGGAATTCGGCGTGGGTTTTGAGCACACGAGATTCAGGAAGGAAGAGCCGGATCAGAATGAAACGGTACTGATCCCCAGGGCGTTCCTGGAAAAGAAAGTTTTCAGCAGGTCCAAGGTCACGCAGGACATATCGGTTTATCCCTCTTTGACCGAGTCCGGAGAATACAGGTTGCATTCCGAAACCTCCCTGGTGAATCCGCTCAATGAAAAGTTATCCTTATGTTTTAGCTTCATTGACGACTATTATTCCGATCCCGCGGAGCCGGCCAAGAAGAACGATTCGCGTTTTATCTCCACATTGAGATATTCGTTCTGATACTAAGATTCTTAACGCGAGCCTTATTTAGATAACGAAGTAATAATCTCCAGCGCGCCCTTTTACCTTTGCAAAATACCCGTTGCGTATGCGACCGTTAGAGTGTATAATAAAAACACTCTAACGGCGATAGCGACGGAGTGTATCCCGGAGCGGAACAGTTTTGATGATGTCAAAGTAAGCACACCGCTTTTATTCTTCTGCGTCTTATCCACAGGCATAGACCCGGACTTATATCACTTAAAATCGTATTGCTCCGACCAAGATATCGGTCTGTCGATTGACGTCGGACGAGACGTTTTTCCTTTTAAGCCAACGGCCGGAGAGTAAGGAACCGTAATGAAAAAAATACTGCTGCTCACTTTTGAATTCCCCATAGGCAAAGGGTATTGCGGCGGGGGAGGGCAGGTCGTTAAACAGTGCAGGGACGCCTTGACTGATCTGGGGCACAGGGTCCATGTCCTGATAAGCGCAGAGTTCCGCAAGAAATACCCGGCAAAGTTGTTCAATCCCGACGGAACCATTACGCAATACAATAATCTTTCCGGTTTCGAAAAAGAGCACGGCTGGAGCGGGTTCGACTACATAATTCAGCATTTCGTGAACTGGACTGGTGAATTGCGCGGGGTCAAGAACGGCGCTCATCCCCGCCCGAAGATAATTTATCATTTCCACAGTATCCTGCGCCGGGAGAGGGAATCGGGGTTCAGGACGCTTAATTATTTCCTGCGGAATCAGGAAAAAATGATAGAGCTCGCGGACAAGATTATCTGCCCTTCCAATTACGAATACGACAATTTCTGCAGGTATTTCCCCAAGTTCGCCGGGAAACTGACAATGATAGAGAACACAATAGAAACCTTTCCCGCTTCGAAGGAAATAATTTCCGGCATCAGGCAGAAATACGGCATAAAAGAAGGCGATGTTACCGGTCTATACGTCGGGCGGCTCGAGCAGATAAAAGGGATAGAGATAATCATTCGCCATCTTCCTAAACTCCTGGGGAGGCATAAGAACTTCAAATTCTTTATAATCGGTAAATCCCTGGAAAAAGACCTTCACAAAAAGCTTCTCCGGGTATTGCGTAAATTCCCCGGCCAGCTTTTTTACATAAGATACCTGGAAAAAGAAAGGCTGTTTCAGTTGTATTACCTGAGCGACATTTATATCAACCCTTCTTTAAGTGAATCGTTCTCTCTTTCCACCCACGAAGGGGCTTTGTGCAAGAACGCCCTTTTACTCAACAGACTGCCTGTTTTCGAGAAATTTAAAGAAGCGGCCCTGTTTTTCTCAAGCCAGGAGGCGGGCGGAGGAGAATTCTCTTCCCGGCTGGAATATCTGATCACCCACAAGAACAGGCGCCGCAAGCTCGCCATAAAATCTTTCAGGATCGCGCGCAGCTTCCTGGCGGGTAAAAGACTGAAAGCAGACCTATCCGGCTTCCTGAATTCCTTCTGAGACGCATTTTTATCCTTCCTTCCCCCACCTTTTCTTTACTAAAAGTTTTCTAAAAAAGAAGCTTTCCCGAATTTTGTGCAA
>DCTF01000125.1:1180-2863 GCA_002329225.1 Ruminococcaceae bacterium UBA1447 | reverse complement strand
TTTGCGCAGAGGGAAGCCCTCATGCCATGTGAAGTTCGGTGAAGCCAACGCCCTTCTTGCAGGGGACGCCCTTTTGACCCTTGCTTTTGAGTTGATTTTAAAAGCTTCTCTGCCGCCGCAAACCCTCTGCCGTGCCGGTGCGGCTTTGTCCGAAGCCGCCGGTTGGAACGGTATGATAGGCGGTCAGGTAATGGACCTCGATAATGAAGGGAAAATCGTCGGATTGGAAACCCTTGAGCAGACTGATAAAAAGAAAACCGGCTGTCTTATTGAAGTTGCCGCCTTGCTGGGCTGTCTTGCGGCCGGCGCTTCGGAAGAAAAGCAAAAAAAAGCTCTTTCTTTTGCCGCCCGAATCGGGTTAGCATTTCAGATTGTGGACGACATTATGGATTTAACCGGCGATACCGAGTCTTTGGGTAAGCCCGCCGGCAGTGACGCCGAAAATCAAAAGGCCACATATCCGGGACTTATGGGCATAGATGCCGCTGCACAAAAGGTAAAAGAACTTACCGATGAGGCAAAGGCGGCGCTGGAGTGCTTCGGCAGCGAAAACAGCTTTCTTCTTTTCCTGGCAGACACATTAGCCGGGCGTGACCGATAGGAGAAACCATGAAAGAACCGGTTCTGCTTAAAAATATAAAATCCCCCAAAGATTTAAAAAGGCTGGATGAAAAAGAACTGCCCGTCTTGGCTGAAGAGATCAGGTCGGTTCTTGTTGAAACGGTTTCCAAAACCGGAGGTCATCTTGCCTCCAACCTCGGGGTGGTTGAGCTTACCATTGCTTTGCACAGGGTGTTCAACTCACCTATTGACCATATTATTTGGGATGTAAGCCATCAAAGCTATACCCATAAATTGCTCACCGGACGCCTTGAGCAATTTGATACTTTGCGTACCCGCGGCGGACTTTCCGGTTATACCAAACCTGAGGAAAGCGTTCACGACTTTTTTCACTACGGCCACTCCGCTACCGCCGCTTCGGCTGCCTTGGGTATAGCGGAGGCCAAAAGAATAAAAAAAGACAACAGCTTCACCGTGGCGGTGGTAGGGGACGGCTCTCTCACCGGAGGCCTTATTTATGAGTCGCTCAATAATGCCGGGCGTACAAAGAGCCGGCTTATTGTGGTGATAAATGATAACGAAATGTCTATTTCACAAAATGTGGGGGCAATGGCAAGATATCTGACGGCTATAAGAACAAAGCCCCGATATTACCGCTTTAAGGCGAAAACCGAAAGAGTTCTCAATAAAATTCCTCTAATAGGTTCTTTTTTGGCAAAAGCGATTTCTACGGTAAAATCTTTTCTGAAAAACATTATTTATGAAAGCACATGGTTTGAAGAGTTGGGCTTTCATTACATCGGCCCCATTGACGGCCACGACCTGCACCAGCTGACGGAAGCCTTCAAGAGCGCTAAAGTGCTTAAACACCCCGTGGTAGTCCATGTAAACACCATCAAGGGCAAGGGATATGACTTTGCCGAAAAGGAACCCACCCAATTCCACGGTGTTTCAAAATTTGACATAAATACGGGGGAGCCCATACCGTGCTGTAAAAGTTATTCAACCCTGTTGGGGGAATTCCTCTGTGAAGTGGCGGAAAAAGACCGCAGAATCTGCGCCATTACCGCAGCCATGTCCGTAGGGACCGGTTTGGAACTGTTTCGTGAAAGATTTCCACAA
>DCTF01000125.1:0-1170 GCA_002329225.1 Ruminococcaceae bacterium UBA1447 | reverse complement strand
CGTGGGTATAGCGGAAAGTCATGCCGTCACCTTTGCCTCCGGTTTGGCAGCCTACAATATGCTTCCGGTTTTTGCCGTTTATTCAACTTTTTTACAGCGCAGTTATGACCAACTGATTCATGACGCCGCCCTGCAAGGCAGAAAAATTGTACTTGCCATTGACAGAGCGGGTTTTGTAGGGGAAGACGGAGAAACCCATCAGGGCGTTTTTGACGTAGCTTACCTGAACACTATCCCCGATATTACCGTTTACTCTCCGGCAAATTTTGCGGAGTTTAAAAGTTTTATGAACAAAGCCCTTTACCATGAAAAAGGCGTAGTTGCCGTTCGTTATCCCCGGGGAGAGGAGTCGGTCTTTCCCGAGGATTTTACTCCCTCATTAGGCAGTTTTGATGTTTATTCAAGTGAAGGCGCACAGATAGCCCTGATAACCTACGGCAGAATTTTTGCCTGTGCCTGTCAGGCAAAAAAGGCGCTGGAAGAAAAGGGTATTCCCGTTAAAATAATCAAAATAAATCGGGTTAAACCCATAGACGGCAATATTTTGGATGCTCTTGACGGTGTACAAAAAGCCTTCTTTTTCGAAGAGGGTATAAGAACCGGAGGAATAGGTGAAAAACTCGGCAGCATGCTCCTTGAAAAGTGCTTGAATTTGAAGTATAAGCTTGTTGCCGTTGCTGACTGTTTTGTAGAGCAGGGCTCTGTGGCCGAGCAGCTTGCGGAAAATAATCTGGACAAAAACGGCATGCTCCGAATTATTCTCGAGGATGAGAACGATGGGGGAGAGTAAAAGGCTCGATTTGGCTGTGACGCAATGCGGGCTTGCCCAATCCAGGGAGAAAGCTCAGGCTTTGATTATGGCGGGTGACATATATGTCAACGGCTTACGCCGAACAAAGGCCGGTTTTCAGGTAAAAGAAGAGGACCTGATTGAGATTAAGGGCGATCCCAACCCTTATGTGAGCCGGGGCGGTCTTAAACTTCAAAAGGCATTGGACAGTTTTAAAATTGACCCTTCCGGCCTCATATGTCTGGATGTAGGCGCTTCCACCGGAGGCTTCACCGACTGTCTGCTTTCCCGAGGGGCTGCAAAAGTTTATGCGGTGGATGTCGGTTCCGGTCAGTTGGATTGGAAACTGCGCAATAACCCTTCGGTTGTGTGTCTGGAAC
>DCTF01000155.1 GCA_002329225.1 Ruminococcaceae bacterium UBA1447 | reverse complement strand
GTTCAAATCCAGCCACCCCAGCCAGATGAGCGCTTTAACCGGAGCGCTCATTCTTTTTTAATAAAGTGTTCACTTAATTTTAATTGTAATAAGGCGGCTTTAATGCTAAAATGTATGCATAAAATAACGGAGGGTAAAATAAATGAAAGTATTTTCACGCATTTTAACGTTTGTTATTATCACGGCTCTTCTTATTCTCTCTTTTCCTATTTCCGCTTTGGCAAATCAGCCGGAAGAAGTACCTCAGTTGTTCATTTCGGATGTTACCGGCAAGGCGGGGGAGAAAGTTGTCATAGCTGTGGAAATTACGTCAAATTCGGGTCTGGCCGCCACGGATCTTGAAATCCGCTATGACAGTACAAAACTCCTTTACAGTGATTACACAAAGGGCGAGACCGCCGAGGGGGCGCTATTGTCCCTTAACCCGAACTTCAAAACGGAAGAAAACTTTAAGACTATCAGAATAGCCCTTGCTCACCCCGAAGGTATATATGCGGAAGGTAAATTGGTTGAAATGACCTTTGTAGTTGAACCGGGCTGGAGCGGTACAACAACCGTAGACCTTAAGTCGCCGGAGGAATCTTATGATGCTGCTTATAACGTAGTGCAGGTATTGACAATCGGCGGCAAGGTTACGGTTGAGGGCGACGGCACAGAGGAGCAGGTTACATCCGCAACTCAACCCGAGAAAAAAGCTGAAAAAACGGAAAAAGAAGTGCCCGGCAAATCAGATGACTCAAGACTGACGCTGATTTTGATTGCTGTTGCCGCCGCAGTTGCCGTGGTGGTTATTCTGGCAATAGTATTAATGAAACGAAAAAAGTAAAACCGCTAAGATTATAGAAAGTAAGGGGATTTATTGTGAAGAACCGCACAGCTTTGAAGGCAGCCGCCATATGCATTGCCATAATTGTGTTTGCCGGGGTCTTCTCCCTCGGATTGACAATCAGCGCGGCAGGCCCGATTAATCTGTCAGTCAGCAAAATAACGGCCAACCCGGGTGATGAAATTACGGTTTCCGTCACCATAACTCCGGACTCGAAGGTGTCGGCCCTTGAGTTTACAATTACGCACGACACGACAAAACTCCAATACAAATCCCATAAAAGCGGTCCCGCATCCGGGGGTTGCCTCAACTCTTTCAATCCCAACTTCCCTTCTTCCGGCAACAAAAAAACGGGGAAGAGCGCTATTGTACATATGGAGGGTATTACTCAAGGCGGTTCCCTTCTGGATATTACTTTTATCGTCTTACCCGGCTGGACAGGCTCAACCTCCCTTGACTTCGCCGTGCAAACTTGCGGAGACAAGGACCAAAAAAATCTTGACTACACCGCAGAAAGCGGCAGTGTCACGGTTAAGGGTTCTCCCCCCGCAGTTACTACTACTGCGGCTACAACCGTTACCACAACCTCCGCAACTTCAATCACAACCACAAGGGCGGAAATTGAAACAACCGCGGCTCAAATAACCTCAAGCACGGCAACAGCGACCGAGCCGACAACCAAGGCGGAAGTAAAAGTGCCTGATGAAGAGGTGGAAGAAGCCCTCGATCCCGATAATGACGATTGGGATAAGGATTACACAAATCTTGATGATGAGCAGAAAGAAAAAATTGAAGAGTTTTTCGAAAAAGACGGTACTCCCGTAGAGATTAAATCCGACGGGGTTTATTACAAACCGTCGGACGGCCCTCAAAGAGTCGGCAACAGCAAAGTTAAAAAGGCTCTCGGTTCTGAAGCCGAGCAATGGGACGGCAACTATTCGGCACTCAACCCCGGACAGATAGAGAAAATTGAAAAATATTTTGAAGAACAAGGCACTTCTGTGGAAGTCAAGGATGACGGTGTGTATTTTGCGGAAACCGCAACCGAAGAACCTTTAACCTCAATTCCCGGCTCCGATACCGGCCTCAACACCAAACTCATTATCGGCATAGCGGTAGTTGCCGCAGTTTTGCTGATTGCAGGTTTGATTCTGTTTATGCGCAGCAGAAAAAGGGAGGACGGCGAGTTTTAACAGACCGGCAGCAGGGCGATATTAGCCCAAAATCGAGGTAGACAAAAAGCCCTGCCTGGTATATTATGTTTTTCAGTATTACATAGTAATATTAAGCTTTTCTAAGGAGGTGATATTGTGAAAAAGGCAATCATTGCTGTTGTTGCGCTGGTGCTTGTTGGTGTTGTTGCTTTTGGGGTTTACACGTTGGTCCTGAACAATCCGGAAAAACGAATTATCGGCAAATGGATGGATGAAAAATCCAACTACGGTTTTGAGTTTAAAGAAGACGGCTCTGTCAGCTTCCCAATAGAGTTTTTCAATTTGGGCTTTGAGGCTGATATTGACGGAAAATATACCCTGGATACAAAGAAAGACACCATTACATTTACTTTCTCATTTTTCTCCATCAGTTATGAAAAGAAATATGACTTCGTGCTGAAGGGTGATACGTTGACCCTGACAAATGACAATAACAAGTCAACTGTTTTCTACCGACAGACGGGAAAAGCGCAGACTCAGGCTACTTCCGCTAAATAAACAGGATAATAAAAAGGAAAACTCCGCGAAGCCTTATCGCGGAGTTTTTTGATGTGCTAATGCTGTTTTACTTTATCTGGAAGCTCTTGCTGCAGCCTTAATAAGGCTGTTGATGATTTTAAGTGCCGATTTTTGAGCTCTTGCCAGGTTTTTGTAGTTCTTTTCAACCTTATATTCGTCGCTTTCTATCAAGGCTTTCAGCGCATTTTCGCTGTCTTCTGCAACCTTTTCCTGGCGGATTTCGTCAATATAAAGGAAGTTGGTGGGTTCATTTTTAACCATGTACATCACATGGTAGCCGTATACGGTTTCAACAATTCCCGTGTCGCCGGGCTTAATGTTTTTATCGAAGCACCAGTTTTCAAAGGGAGCAACCATTTTGCCGGGCTGAATATCCTTGTAAAGACCGCCTTCTTCTTTAGAACCGGGGTCCATGCTCTTTTCTTTTGCAATGGCGGCAAAAGAATCTTCAGTTTTTTCTCCGCCCTTCCAGGCAGCCAGAGCTTCCTCGGCTTTTTCTTTTGCTGCCTTCTTTTCTTCATCCGTAGCGGGGCTTGTGTCGGAGGAATCCGCTTTGAAAGAGAAGAGTATATGTCTTACATCGACCGTATAGGCGGGGGCTTGTGCGGCTTTCATCCAGATTACATAACAGATGCCGTTTTCCGCAACAATGACCGTCTTATCCCCGGCGGCACGGCCGTCGGCAAATGCCCACTTTGCAACTTCTTCAGAAAAAGAGGAGGTTAAAGCGGCTTTGTTCTTATAGAAATAGGCGGTATCTTCATCCTTGTCAAACTCTTCGCCTTCTTTAGGTTTCTTAATTTCCAATGCCGCATTTTGGAAGGAAATATCGTCACTTACCTTGGCAAGCATTGAGTCCGCTTTAACTTTGGCGGCAGCCTTCTCTTCCTTTTGCCTTGCCTCAATTTCTTCAGCCGTTTCATCGGATTTAGCGCTGATTGTTTCGGGAGCAATGGCGAATACACGCAAGCTGACGCTGTCGTAGCTGTCCGTGTCGGCATCGTATACGGCCTTTACTTTTTCATCTGTCCATGTGCCTTCAAACTTCTCAAGCTGGTCATTGTTATAACGCTCAACAATGGTTTCAAGCTCAAGTTGCTTTTTCAGGAACTTCTCATTTATGCCTTTGCCGTAAGATTCTCTGAGAAAAGCGTTCAAAGACATGCTGTTTTTGGCAGCGGTTTTGCGGATATCCTCAATTTGATCATTGAGCTTTTGCCTCTCTTCTTCCGTCAGAGAATACTTTTCGCTATCCTCATTTTTAGCCGCACTGTAAAGGGCGTAATACTGCTGTGCCCTGTCTGCCGCAGTGTCGGCAAAATATTGTGCCCAGCTGATGGTTTCACCGTTCTCGTCAGGTTGAGGATAGTTTTGATCCTCGGGGGAGAGGTTAGTATCAAACCCAATAATATTCTGCCCGTACTGCTGTTCATACTGCCTTGCCTGATTGGCGGTGAAGTTATACATAAGCACATAGTAATAGCTAAAATCTCTCATGCTTATTTTTTCTTTTCCGACTGTCATAACCGGCGTAAGAATCTGAACAGTACCGGTCAGGCTCAGCACATTCCAAACGGCGCCGCCGGCTAATGCAACGACAAGGGCCGCAACAATCAGGTTTCTTACCAATTTTTGAATTTCGNNGGATTTTTTCGCCGCTTTGGCAATCCGGGCTTTTCGTTCTTCCCGATAAAGCTCGGCCTTGGTTTTGCCGTTGTTGTTTTTACCCATATGGATTCATCCTTTACTGCGTTTTTAATATGGCGCCGCTTAGCGCACGGTAAAACATATCTTATAACATTTTCTATATGTTTTCAAGGGCAATATTTTTGTTTGATGAATTGTCAAGTCAAGTG
>DCTF01000101.1 GCA_002329225.1 Ruminococcaceae bacterium UBA1447 | reverse complement strand
CATCCGTTCCCCGTAAGGGGGATTACACACAACAGTGCCGCACTCGGTGAGCTGTTCAAAATCTTTTATATCGGCAACGGTGAATTTGACACTTTCTTCAACACCGGCTCTGGCGGCGTTACTGCGTGACGCTTCTATCGAAAGCTCATCAATATCAGACCCGAAAGCACAAAAGTCCGCATTTTTATTCACTAGCGAGACCGCCCGTTCTCTTTCCGTCTTCCATATGTTGGCCGGGAACTGCCTCCACCGTTCGGCGCTGAAATTCCTGTTGATACCGGGCGCAATGTTCATTGCCATCATTGCACCTTCAATAATTATTGTTCCGGATCCGCAAAGCGGGTCGTAGAGAGTGTGATAAGGTCTGAGGTTTGATATGCAACAAAGTCCGGCGGCAACCGTCTCCCTTAAAGGGGCCACATTTGCATTTAAACGGTAGCCGCGTTTGTGCAAACCGAGGCCGGAAGTATCAAGAAAAATACTGACCTTGTTATTAAAAATAAAAAACTGCACTTGATGAAGCGGACCGGTTTCTTCAAACCATTCCAGACGGTATGTAGCACGAAGTTTTTCTACAATTGCTTTTTTTATAATTGATTGACAATCGGGAATACTGAATAAATCGGATTTAAGCGAACTGCCCTTAACAGGGAAAGCGTCTTTTTTATCCAACCAAAAAGCCCAATCCAAGCTTCGTACACTCTGAAACAGTTCTTCAAAGTTGTGAGCGGAAAAGCTGCCGATATGGATTTGCAGCCTTTCGCCGAAGCGGGAGTTAATGTTGACCCTTGCCAATGTATTTTCATCGCCGGTAAAAAACACCCTGCCGTTTTCCGCTTCAATATTACCTGCGCCTAACTCTTCGAGTTCGGAAGCAAGCAAACCTTCCAAACCGAACAGACAGGGCACCGCAAAATCAAATTTCATTTAAACAGAAGCCTTTCTCAAAAAAGGACAGGCCTTGCAGCCTGCCCCCAATAGTGTTGCATTACTCAATTTCAGGTTCAATTAAACCATAGCCGCCGTCTTTCCTTT
Organism: Ruminococcaceae bacterium UBA1447; assembly: GCA_002329225.1. GTDB lineage: Bacteria > Bacillota > Clostridia > Oscillospirales > Acutalibacteraceae > UBA1447. The sequence goes on along the minus strand of DCTF01000101.1, from coordinate 3,971 downwards.
TATAGACGACATTTATTGTATCGGTAGAAGCATTGAGAAACATATAAAACTGATGCCCGAGAATATTCATCTGGAGAATAGCTTCTTCCGTCTCTTCAGGCTTTAAAAGAATTTTCTTAGATCTGACGATTTTGTAATCATCTTCTTCTACTTCCGCAGGTCCGGCATCAATAAAATCTTCAATATTGCCGCTGCGGAGCCTTTTTTCAACCCTTGATTTGTTCTTGCGAATTTGACGAATCAATGAATCGACACAATCATCAAAAGCATCGTTCATGTTTGGAGCACTTTCTTCCGCCCTGAAAATCATGTTACCCTTAATAACGGTAAGTTCAACGATTTGTTCCGATTTTTCGACAGTTACCGTAACTTTGGCCTCAGCATCTTCGCCGAAAAATCGTTCAATTTTTGAAAGTTTTGTCTCGACGCGGTTTTTGAAAGACTCCCTGGGTGAACATTTTCTTCCGGTTATGGTAATTTTCATGAAATCTTCCCCCCGATTAATTATCAACCTTAAAATTAAGATTCAGGTTGTGCTTTTATGATAGCATATTTTATGAATAAATAACAGTCATAATATCATTTTTTTATATGAATATTACAATATAACCGTTTTATGCCTTGTAACATGACAGCCGACATTCACCGCCACGGGTAAACCCGCAATATGGGTCGGTGCCGATTCGACAGCAACCTTTAAAACGGTTGAGCTACCCCCGAAACCTTGCGGACCGATATTAAGCCCGTTAGCTCTATTCCGGATTTCTTCCTCAATCCTTCTGTATTTCTCATCATTTGTGATTTCATCTTCATTTCTGCATAATGCTCTTTTTGACATAACGGCACAGGATTCAAACNNCCCCGCCGATACCCACTCCGATTACCATAGGCGGACAGGCATTACTTCCTGCAAACTCTATAGTTTCCAAGACAAAATCAATTACGTCTTTTTCCGACGCGGAGGGGTTAAACATTTTAATTCTGCTTTTGTTCTCACTGCCGAAACCTTTTGGAGCAACAGTGAGTTTAACCTTATCACCGGCTACAATTCTTGTGTGAATCACTGCCGGGGTGTTATTTTCGGTGTTAATGCGCTCAAACGGGTCGGCAACTATTGAACAACGCAGCAAACCGTCAATATACCCCTGAGCCACACCGTCGTTGACAGCATCTTCAAAATTCCCGCCGGTAAAATGAACTTCCTGACCTATGTCTGCAAAGATTACCGCTAAGCCCGTATCCTGACAAATAGGCAGAGAGGTACTCTTTGCCATGTCGATGTTTTTTACTAAATCGGAGAGCACTTCGGTCGGCAGCCCTTGTATTTCAGTGTTTTGAGCTTCTCTCAGCAGGCCATCAATCTCTTCAGGCAAAAATCTGTTAGCCTCAATACATGCTTGAGAAACCGTTTTTGTAATGAGTTTCAGGTCTAATTCCCGCATCTTAATGATACCTCACTCTTTAAAATACAGCCTCACCACGGGCAATCACTTGTAACGGCTTCGCCTCCAAACTGAGCGGATTTTGCTCAAACAGTACAAGGTCGGCATCTTTTCCCGGTTCTATGGAACCGACTCTGTCCTGTATTCCGCAAATTCGGGCCGAATATATTGTTATAGATTTAAGGGCTTCAAGGTAATCCATGCCCTCACGCACCGCTAAGCCTGCACAAATCGGGAGGTATTGAATCGGAGTTACGGGATGGTCGGTAATAATCGAAGTTCTGACGCCGCCTTTGTTTAAAATACCCGGTGAGGCGGGAGTGGAATGCTTTAACTCGGGCTTGCTCCTGTCAGACATAAATGGGCCGCACAACGCTTTAACACCCATTTGAGCAAGTTCCCTGTCTATCAAGTGCCCTTGGGTACAATGAACGATAACATAGTTCAAATCAAACTCTTTTGCTATTCTTATTGCTGTATATATATCGTCAACTCTGTGTGCATGAAAATGTACAGGAAGCTTTTGAGTAAAAAGCAATTGAAGTGAATTAAGTTTTGCGTCAAATTCCCTTTTACCGTTTTGCGCTTTTTCAGCATAATCTCGTGCTTTTTGCAGTTGTTCTCTTATTAAAGCAGCGGTAGCCATTCTTGTGCTGGGGGTGCTTTTCTTCGAATTATAAACGGTTTTCGGATTTTCACCCAAGGCAAATTTTAACGCAACCGGCGCTTTAATAATTGCCTGTTCAATATTTCGGCCATAGGTCTTTATTGCCGCTATCTGACCGCCTATAGGATTGGCGCTGCCCGGACCTGTCTATACGCAGGTTACACCTGCATTGAGCCCTTCGACAAAACAGGGGTCAAGCATATTCACGGCATCAATTACCCTTAGTTGAGGTGTGCAGGGGTCCGTTGATTCGTTAAGATCATCACCTTCAAAGCCGAGGGAGTCTTCACATACTCCCAAGTGGGTGTGTGCATCAATAAATCCCGGGAAAAGCATAGCACCTTTCGCATCATAGCCGCTTTTTTCCGGGCAGTCCTTCATATCACCTACAGCAGTTATATTTTTATCGAACTCCACATAGCCGTTTTCAATAGGCTCCCCTGCCATTGTAAAAATTTTAGCGTTAATAATCCTCATAACACACCTCATTTTATATAAACAAAAAACAAGCAGGACGGACAAAAGTCCGCCCCTATTATCAAAGAATAATCTTAATCGTCACTATCTTCTTCCGACTCTTCGGGAATAACCTCCACCGTTTTTTGCCTCTTTGGAGTGCTTAATATCGGTCATTTTTTCCTCACTGACCTTTTTAAACCTAGCCATCATTTCTTCAAAGGTGGGGTCTTCCGGCAGTTGAGTGCTTTTGGGTCCTTGCCAAATGTTCGGGGCCGGCCTTTTCGCAGGAGCCGACTTAGGTGATGATTTTGATTCTTCGTCAAAATCTTCGGAAGCTTTTTTTATAGACAAACTGATTTTGCCGTCAGGTGTAACACCGAGAACCTTAACTTTCACCTCTTGGTTTAGTACCAAGTGATCCTTTATATCGTCTACGTATGTAGAGGCAACCTCAGAAATATGTACCATCCCGGTATCACCGGTCTCCATTTCAACAAAAGCGCCAAAATTTGTCAGCCCCGTTACCTTACCGTTAAAAACGGCACCAACTTCAAACTGCATATAAGAAAACTTGCCTCCTTAAGATTTTAGCTCAATTATGAAATGTCCCGATATACCCGTTCATCAGGATAAACATATCCTTCTTGGATTCGAGCCATTCTTTCTAAATACTCCTGTTCATTTTCAGGTTTCAGCATTCGCTCAATTTCAGCATTTTCAAACTGAAGTGCCTTACGCCGCTCTATAACAGCATTAATTTGAGCCTGTTTAGTATCCAGTTTACTTTGATTACAAAAAAGAGAAAAAATAAAATACACAACCGCCAGCAAAACTGAGGCAGTCAGTATATAACTATTTCTTCTCTTTTTATTCCCTGCTTTGCTCATAAAAGATGTATCTCCAGTAGTGTTGAACAAAGTTCCATTAGAATTATATATATAACAAAAAGATTTTTCAAGTATTATTTAGTATGTTTAATGAAAGTATTTTAAGTTTTTATAGAATTTTAACAGAAAAACGCCATATTTATGCCAATATGGAAAATAAATATAATTAAATTTGCTNNCGATATCTCAATTATGTCGTTGACTTTAACATCATAAGAGGCACGGGCCACCTTGCCGTTTACGGAAACATGCTTTGCATCGCAGAGTTCGTTGGCAACAGTTCGTCTTTTTATCAATCTTGAAACTTTTAAGTACTTATCAAGCCGCATAACAACCTCAAAACTTTAGGGGCACAAAAATGTGCCCCTAATTATGTTGGATAGATTAATCGGATTATTTGTTGACCTTCGCTTTAAGATCTTTACCGGGTTTAAAAGCGGGAGATTTTGATGCCGGAATTTTGATAGTTTCACCTGTCTTCGGGTTGCGGCCGTCTTTTGCTGCACGGGAGCGGAC
>DCTF01000077.1:915-4760 GCA_002329225.1 Ruminococcaceae bacterium UBA1447 | reverse complement strand
GCTGATTATTTTTTTCAGTTCCGCAACACCCTGACCGCTTACAATCGAGAACACAATCCGATCAACATCCTCATATTCAGCAAGTTCGTCTTTTATTTCCTCAAGGCGTTTTTGAAGTTGAGTTTTTTTGAGTTTATCGCTTTTTGTTAAAGCTATTACAAAGGGAAGGCCGGTTGCTTTTAAAAAATGAAGCATATCGTAATCTTCAACTGACGGTTTATGACGGATATCAATTAACTGTACCACCAAAGCGATATTCCGCTCCGAGTTAAAATAGCCTTCCATCAAATTTTTCCAACGGAGTTTTTCGCTGTGGGGGACTTTGGCAAAGCCGTAACCCGGAAGGTCTGCAAAACGAACCCCGTCCCCCTTATAGAAGTTTATTGTCACGGTTTTACCGGGTACGGAACTTGTTCTTGCCAAATTTTTTCTGTTAAAAAGCTTATTGATAAGTGAAGACTTGCCCACATTGGAACGCCCGGCAAAGGCCACCTCCGGTTCNNCGATAAACGGGGCAGCTGGGCGCTTGTAGCATATGAGGCTTCATAATCAAAGTTGTCAAAACGCATAGCAGCACCTTAATTTATTTATTGGGCGAGCACGCCGCCGGGTAATTGCATACTTTCCTGCATCGGTAAAACAGGGTCGGCGAGGTCTTCTTTTATACAGTCCGCAGAAAGGGCGGTTGAAAAAACCTCGTCTATGCTTGTAACCGGAATAAACTTCACCCGTTCCTTGACAGTCTTATCCACTTCCCGCAAATCCGGCACATTTTCCTCCGGGATAAGAACGGTAGAGATATCCGCACGGTAGGCGGCCATTGCCTTTTCTTTTAATCCGCCTATGGGGAGAACCCTTCCTCTAAGGGTTATTTCGCCCGTCATGGCAACGCTCGCTTTTGCCGGAATACCGGTGAGCGCCGACACCAAAGCGGTGGCTATTGTCACCCCTGCGGAGGGGCCGTCTTTGGGAACGGCGCCTTCGGGCACGTGTATGTGAATATCCTTGGTTTTATAAAAATCCTTTTCCAGATTAAAGCGGTCCGCCCGGGAACGGATAAAGCTCAAGGCGGCCTTTGCAGACTCTTTCATGACCTCACCCAAAGAGCCGGTGAGTTCCAGCTTGCCCGTGCCTGCCAGCACGGCCGCCTCTATCTGAAGCATTTCTCCGCCAACCGAAGTCCAGGCAAGGCCGTTGACAAGCCCAGGTTCACACATGACTTCGGGCTTTTCATTTTTGTATTTTCTTGCTCCGAGAACTTCATCCAAATCCTTTGCACGGAAAATCACCCTGCCTTCTCCGTTGGCTACCCTTATTGCCGCTTTCCTGAAAAGTGCGGCGATTGTCTGCTCAAGCTTGCGCACCCCGGCTTCTTTGGTATAGCCGTCTATAATCAGACGCAGAGCGTCATCGGTAATCCTGAAGTTCCCGGAGGGCAGGCCGTGCCTTTCAGCCTGCTTGGGAACAAGATGTTTTTTTGCTATATTGAATTTTTCCTCATGGGTGTAGGAGCCGAGTTCAATAATCTCCATCCTGTCCTGTAAAGGTTCCGGGATTGTATCGCGCATGTTGGCGGTGGTAATAAACAACACCCTGCTTAAATCGAAGGGGAGTTCAATATAGTGGTCCCTGAAGGTGGAATTTTGCTCGGGGTCCAACACTTCCAGCAAAGCGGAAGACGGGTCGCCGTTGTAGCTGGCTGAAAGTTTGTCCACCTCGTCAAGAAGCATAAGCGGATTTGCAGTACCCGCCTGCTGCATTGCGCTGATAATCCGTCCGGGCATAGCGCCTATATAGGTTTTTCTGTGACCTCTTATTTCCGCCTCGTCGTGAATCCCGCCTAAAGAGATACGCACATACTTGCGCCCCATAGCCCTTGCTACGGAACGGGCTACGGAAGTTTTACCCACACCGGGAGGGCCTACCAGACAGATAATCTGACCCTTGATATCCGGGGACAGTTTTCTTACCGCAAGCAGTTCAATAATTCTGTCTTTCACCTTTTCCAACCCGTAGTGGTCATTGTCGAGCACCTTGCGTGCACGGGGAAGGTCAAGCTTATCCTTAGTGGTTTTATTCCAGGGCAGGGAAAGACAGGTTTCAATATAGTTCCTGATAACCCCGGATTCCGCCGAATGAGCCGGAACTCTCTCAAGCCGGTCGCATTCCCTCATAAGCTTATTGCGGGAATCTTCATCCAGGCCGAGTTCTTCTATCTGTTCACGGTAACCGGCAATTTCACTTTCCGGCGTTTCGCCTTCGTTAAGTTCCCCCGAAATGGCTTTAAGCTGCTCGCGCAAATAGTATTCCCTTTGATTCCTGTCAATCTGCTGCTGAACCTGGGAATGAATATCTTCCTCAAGTTTTAAAAGATTGCCCTCCCGTTCAAGCATCACACAAAGGCTTTCCAAACGTTTAAGCGGATTAGGGTTTTCAAGAATCGCCTGTTTGTCTTCAAAGTCGTGCATTATGTTGCCGGCAATGTAGTCGGCAAGATGGTCCGGTCTTTTTTCGGCAATTACCGCTAAAATCAAGTCGGGAGAAAGTTGGGGGGCGGCGGAAGAATAGTCGTTAAAAATATCCTTGGCATGGCGAACCAGAGCCTCACCGTATTCCTCTTCTTCTTTTTTCACCCTTTTCACCGGCAGTCTTTTAATAACGCCGCTCATATAGGGTTTGTCGCCCTTACCCTCCACGAGTTTGGCACGGTACAAGCCTTCCACGGCTACACGCACATGGTCGCCGCCCTGAAGTTTAAGCACCTGTTTAACAGCGGCGACTACGCCCACTTTATACAGGCCGTCAAAGCCGGGGGAGTCATCAATAATATCTTTTTGCGCAACCAGAAAAACCTCCTGATTGCCGGCTATGGCCGCCTTGAGGGCTGCTACGGATTTACTTCTGCCCACATCAAAGTGCAGGCGCATTTCGGGGAATATCACCATACCTCTGAGCGCCACAACGGGCATTACAAGAGGTTCTGAAACTGTTTTATTCATCTTTTTTCATCTCCGTTCGGGGGAGTTTTTTGCACTCTCCCTTAACGTGGAATTATACAACAATAGCCCAATCGGGTCAACCGCGGCAGGTTGCCGTTTATACCGAAAACGCTCCCGCCGGGATATTGACGGGAGCGTTTAAAGGTTTTAAATCAGACCGCTTCGCTTTTCAGTTTTCGCTTATCTTTCGAAAAGGGGTCATCGTTCTTTGTCGGGCGCTTTGTCGGATTGCGTTCAATCAGCGGTTGGGCGCCTTCATTGACGCTTTGGGCCGTGACTGCAACCCGTTCGATAGTCGGATCGGAGGGGATCTCGTACATTATGGGCAAAAGGACTTCCTCCATTATGGAGCGCAGGCCTCTGGCGCCCGTTTTCTTTTCCAACGTTTTTTGTGCGACCGCCTCCAGCGCTCCCCGCTCAAACTCCAGTTCCACATCATCCATGCCGAAAAGGCATTGATATTGTTTGAGTATTGCGTCTTTCGGCTCGGTGAGGATTCTTATCAAAGCTTCTTTGTCCAGGTCTTTCAGCGCAGTTATGACGGGCAGACGGCCTACCAGCTCCGGGATTAAGCCGAACTTAACCAAATCCTGATGAATTACATCGTTAAGTATGCTTTTCTCTTTATAGTCCTGCTTTGTTTTAACTTCCGCGCCGAAGCCCAGGGCGGACCCGCCCACTCTTTTTTCTATAATCGTTTCTATTCCGTCAAAAGCGCCGCCGCAGATAAACAGGATATTGCTTGTGTTAACCTGAATAAAATCCTGCTGAGGGTGTTTACGGCCGCCCTGCGGAGGCACGTTTGCAACGGTACCTTCAAGTATTTTTAACAGAGCCTGCTGTACA
>DCTF01000077.1:0-825 GCA_002329225.1 Ruminococcaceae bacterium UBA1447 | reverse complement strand
TCCTCGCCCACATAACCCGCCTCGGTCAGTGTTGTGGCGTCGGCAATCGCAAAGGGCACGTCCAGAATCTTTGCCAGAGTTTGCGCCAGCATGGTTTTGCCCACGCCTGTAGGCCCGAGCAATAAGATATTGCTCTTTTGAATTTCAACCCCCGATGACTTGCCCAAATAAATGCGTTTGTAGTGGTTATAAACCGCAACGCTCAGAGATATTTTTGCCTCATCCTGGCCGATAACGTATTCATCCAGCTGCGCTTTTATCTCCTGCGGTTTGGGCAGATTTTTATAGGAATCTTCAACCCTTGCGGGTCTTCTGCCCTTATCGAATTCCTCTTCAATAATTGCCTGGCAAAGCTCCACGCATTCGTTGCATATAAACACGCCCTGACCGGCAATCAGTTTTTGAACCTCTTCCTGACGCTTGTGGCAAAAAGAACAAAGTACCTGCCTGTCTTTTCTATCGTCGTCTTTCGGCATCTGCGTCCTCCCTATCTTTTTGTCAATACTTTATCTATCAAGCCGTATTCAAGGGCTTCTTCAGCCGACATATAAAAGTTTCTGTCGGTATCTTTTTCAATAACCTCAAGGGGTTTCCCGGTGTTTTCCGCCAGGATTTTGTTGAGCCTGTGCTTGATTCTGACAATCTGGTCGGCTTCGATTTTTATGTCGGTTGCCTGACCTCTGGCGCCGCCCAGGGGTTGGTGAATCATCATCTCGCTGTTGGCCAGGGCAAAACGTTTGCCCGGAGCACCGGCGGCAAGCAGAAAAGCGCCCATGGAAGCCGCCATACCCATGCAGATGGTGGACACGTCGCATTTAATATACT